>JANXEA010000007.1 GCA_025059045.1 Candidatus Bathyarchaeota archaeon
TTCAAGCTGCAAATTCTGAAAATAGTTTTCAAAGGCCATAACGTTTAGCACCGCCGCGGTTTATTCGGCTTAATTCCATAAACGGTTATACTTACGATTAAGTTGGCATATTCTTTTGCATCTCGATTTGAAATGCAAAATCCTTCCATGAGAGCCTTTGTTGTTGGATCGTCAATTATAAGGTCAGTTGGAAACTGTGACTCCCTTAATATTTTTACATTTCTGAAACCTGCGCTTTTGATCAGCTCAAGATATTCATTATTCAATACTGCTCCGGAGATGCAGCCAACATACGCTTGCTCGTTTTCCCTTATCGCCTTGGGCAACTCTTTCAGCAAGACGATGTCAGAAATTATTAGCCTGCCGCCAGGCTTTAAAACCCTAAAAGCTTCTTCAAATATTCGCTTTTTGTTTGGTGAAAGATTAATGACGCAATTCGAAATTATCACGTCAACGGAGTTATCTGCAACGGGGAGATTTTCTATTTCTCCAAGTCTAAATTCCACGTTTCTATAATTACCATTCCTAGCGGCTTTCCTTGCCCTATCGATCATTTCAGGCGTCATATCGATACCGATAACTCTCCCTTTTTCGCCAACCTTTTTCGCAGCTAAAAAACAATCAAAGCCGCTTCCTGAGCCTAAGTCAAGCACAGTTTCTCCTTCTTTTAAAGATGCTAAGGCAACCGGATTTCCACAACCTAGACTGAAAACCTCATCGGAGAGAGATTTTAATTCTTCTTCAACATAACCGGGCTTCTTGTAACCTTCTTCTATATCTACGGGCCCTTTGCAACATGAGCTTGAACAACAGCTACTTTTCTTTTTCGCTATTTCAGCGTAACTTTTCCTTATCATCTCTTTTAATTCAACTTCATCCATGGTCATTATCCCTAACCTAAAACTTCTTTAAGAATCGGGCCTAGGAAACTTTTAACGGAGCTTCCAAGATTTTCAGCCTACACCATGATAAGGCAACACGCCTCATCACCGCTATGACAACTAATAATCGCCAATTTATCATTAGGCCTAAGCTTAATTTTCTCTCTAACATCTTTCGGAAGAACTATCTGACCCTTCGAATCAAGTGTAACAACAGCATCAATCCCGCAACATTTCACTTTATCGTTCAATGTTTAGCACCGTATAAGTTTAACTTTTCCTAATATTTAGATTTTTCTGAAAATCATAAAAATTACTACACGATTCAGATAGCAACGTCCAAATGAAAGACTGTTAGGTCAATTTAACTTTCAATTTGTCATTTTAACCTTGAATCCTTATCATCCCTGTTTCTGATGCTGAAGCGGACAGCTTCGTGCGGTATGGGCGTTTTCTTTGCGCTGCTTCCACATTTATATTAAACAACTTTCATCGCAACGAATTTTAAATCATCATAGGTTGAAGTTTTATAAGGCTGTACTTATGTCTACGCGATTACCCTTTCCTCTCATTCTCTCGAGACATGCCGAGGAGCAAACAGGCACATCCTGGATAGGTTGGATAAATGGTTTGGGTACTCCGCATCCCATACCTCTGGAAAGGCCCAGAGCTTGCAGATGAATGATGAAGTTCAATAAACACCCCGACTGAAGCTGTCCTCAGCCTCCACTTAGCACTCTCAACCCAATTTGAGCAATCATGTATGTCTTACATTCATATACGAGTGAGTATGTGGATTTAAATAGCGCGTAGAGATAGCGCACTTGAACACGAGGTACTGGTGCGGCCGCCGGGATTTGAACCCGGGATTGCAAGCTTGGAAGGCTTCCTCCGTTTGGTCTGTTTGAGTCCTAAACCAGGCTAGACCACGGCCGCAATATTCTTGAAAACGATTTTCGGCATGTTGATCTTAAGTTTTTTGGATGCATGTTAGAACCTTGATATCTTAAATCTTGGATGCTTCGGATCCAGCTTTTTTCCCTCTTCCAGGAGGATCTGTCCGTAAGTAGCGTTAATCAGGCTGGCTGCTGGGAAGATGTGATCGGCAGCGTCTATCGGCCCATAAAGTATGAAGTCTGCGCCTACGGCGAGAGGAAGCGTGTTGACAACGGCGGACAGGGCATTTTTAAGGTTTTTGTCCATCTTCTCTCTTAGGCTTTTCCATGATGATATCGCGTTATGTGCTCCACATCCGGAGGGATAACCGAACCTTTCCTTCACTTCGCGGATAGCCTTGCATGCCAATCCTAATGTGGCTACATCGACGACTACTGTGTCAACAAGAATCTTTTCGATGCCAGCCGCCTTAACCTTCGGTATCAAAGTCTCAAGAATCTTAACTCTTTCCGCTGATGAGATTATAGCCCTTGCACTGTATGTGAGGATGATGGCTGACTTCAAACCGGCCTCCCTAATTTTCGCGTACACAGTCTCTTTTGTCTCAGGGCTTATCGAGTTAAAAACGGTCCTCTCCAGTATCCCAAGATCCTGAGCTGCCTTAATACCGCTCACAGCCGCCTCTTCAGAAACCGCATCTATAGATACAGGCAAGTTTGTAGTATCCGCAACAAACTCTACATACCTATGGGCGGCTTCTGGATTGCTGCATACAATGTCGATCATCGCTGCCAACCCCGTCCTATCTACGAGTTCCTCGACCATCCTAATGCGCGTCTCAGCCTCTTCGCGGCTAAACTCACCAGTCTTCTCATCTTCGACAATCTTGTCCCCCCTGTAAAAGATGCTTCCTATCATTAGGGATGGATTCTCATAGGCTTCGCCGCCCACCCTGAAACCACCTATATCATAAACCTTCTGTTCCATCGAGAACTTCCACATTCCAATCATCTCATTATGTCATATAGAATCAGGTCCATAAATATAAAAGTACGCTGAAGTTTTTGCCAGTTGAAATAGGTGAAGAAGGAAGTCTTTTATGTTGTTAGGAGGATAAAAGAAGTCGTGAAGAAAGGGTTCTTCATCTGTATAGAGGGGATAGACAAGAGTGGGAAGACGACCCAATCAAGACTACTTGTGGATGCGCTGCGCAGGGAGGGAATTGAAGCTTACTACACTACTGAGCCAAGCGAGGGTGAAATAGGAAGATTCATAAGGCGTCAAATTCTTTATACTACGCATCGCGCCCCAGCAGTCGTTGAGGCCTTGCTCTTCGCGGCTGACAGGGCCGACCACATAGAAAGAGAAATTTTACCCGCTATCTCAAAAGGAAGTACTATTATCTGCGATAGATATGTTTATTCTTCAATCGCATATCAGGGCGCAGCCGGGCTGAGTATCGAGTGGATTAAGGAGATAAATCGGTTCGCCTTAAAGCCGGATCTAGCAATATACTTAGATGTGCCAGTTGAGGTTGCATTGGGTCGTTGCGGTGTCAAGAAGTCCATTATGGAGAGCCGGGAAACGCAAGAAAGGGTCAGGGAGATATATTTGAGATTCGTCGATTCCGGGGAAATGACTTTGATAGATGCAAGCGGATCGGTTAAAGAAGTGGCGGACCGTGTAAAAGGATTAGTACTCCAGAAGATGAGGGATTATGCTGATCGTATATAGCTCTGAATTAAGGGTTTCATCTCCATCCTCTCCAATTCAACGTTCACCGCTTGAACGACGAATTCCAATAGATCCTCTATAGCCAAGCGTCTAGTCCCCCTCTCATGATAAACTAATATTTGCATTTCACGGTCTTCAAAAACAAATCTCACTATATAATAATCGAATCTTAAAGGTAACCTTTTACCGCCACGCAGATTATAATATCTGACAATGCATAAGAAATCCAGCACCCTAACCTCTTCCTTCTCAATAGCTTCCAGACATCGATTAAGGACTTCCCTATCAATATATTCGAACGTTATTTCGTCCGCAACTCCAAATTCAACTATAATCTGAATCATGTGATCCATGAATTCCGGGAGTGATGGTCCTCTTTCAGACTTATTAAGCGTGTGTAGGGCATTGACCACAGATCTCTGCACAGATCTTAGTGGTGCCGAATAATGAAAACTTGCTATACAGTGATAGGTTTGGGGAAAGTTTTCATATACCCCTAGCAAAAGACCACCATTAAAAGGTTATCTTGAAGATTTCGCTATTCTTCTAACCCTTTCTAAATTTTCAAGGAGCAGAGAGGTAACTTCGCTTAACCTCTTGAGTTCTTCAACATCAGTCTCATCTTTGATTCTCATCTGAATCTCTTCTATCTTCATTAGAAGAATTGACTCTAAAGTATTGAGCGAAGACACTTGAATTGGCATCTGCTCTGAGGAACCCTCCTTCAATATTATGACTTTCTTGTTACAATGCGCGCACCATAATGTTCCATCCTTCATTCTGAATATGGGCGAAGCGCATGCTGGACACGAAAGATCCGTAAGAGTTGCACCGCTCCTCAGCATATCAGCCATGAGGCGTATCTCATCATTATCGCCGCTCAAGAAAATTCTCCTCTAAATTTTCTAGTATCCCAATTTCTCTTATAAGATTTAAAATGCCTGAGTCGGAAGTAGCATATTAAGATTTACAATCTATCGAGACGAGTGTAATCTCATCTTATATTTCTTTACAGCCTCAATCGCCTCATCTAGCCTATCTGTTCTCAGCAGTACTTTTGTTCTTGAATCTTGAATTGATATTTTTAGACCGCATGTGAAGCATTCCGCTGTACGCTGGCCTTGTTTCGCATATCTGACAGCTCCGCATCGAGGACATGAAAATATCAGGTAACGCCTCTCCAAGCCAGATACGCCTCAAATATTCTGGATTTCCCCATTCGTCTCAAAAGCTTTAGGATTAAAAGATTAGTCCAATATTTATCCATGCAGTCTATTTAATGTGAAACTCAGGACTCCATTCCTATACATTAGATTCTCTGGCTTCGGAATGACTGGGATAGGTAAGCCTACCCGCCTGTAGAGCTTTATGTCGCGATACTCGGCAGAAATCTCTATCTCCCACTCAGAAGCCTTAATTCTTATGGCCTCCTCTTCCACTCCGGGCATATAGGCCAATACAGTTATTCTGTCATCCTCAACTATTAGATCCACCAAAGGCGTGATAACCCAAGGCGCAACAACAGGTCTCACCGTTTCTGGAGCAACAAGTAATGGTCTTCTTTTAGGTCTAATGCGTACTAACCTGACAAGTGCCGAACCATACACGAATCCGCCGATATGTGCCCAGAACGCAACTGTCGAGGGCATGCCCAGCAACGCACCAAATCCCATCAAAAGCTGATATACAAACCAGAAGCCAAGATAATAATAGGCAGGAATTTTGATCACCGTAACAATATAGAAGTACCAGACTAACGTTCGAATTCTTGAGTTTGGAAAAAGAAGAAAATAGGCTCCTAAAACACCTGAAATTGCCCCTGAAGCACCCAAGGAGGGGATTAGAAGATCTGGAAAGAATGGATAAACACCGGCGGAGTAATACATTGATAAAAGAGTAGACCCAATATGCGCTAAGCTTGCAACAACGCCGCCCATAATGTAAAAGGCAAGATATTTAATATGACCGAAAGTATCCTCAACATTATCCCCAAAAACGTAAAGAAAGATCATATTTCCGAGAAGATGAGATATATCGCCGTGCATAAACATGCTCGTTAAAATTGTCCAAACTCTCTCACCTCTCAATATCTCAGCGGGGATGGCGCCATAAACGTAAAAAGCTTTATACATCGAGTCTTGCCCCTGAAGGAAAAAATAGAAGAAAACGATTACATTCGCTGTTATCAGCGCGTAATTCACTAATGGTTTGCTCAACGGTCTGTTCTCATCTCGAATCGGAAACAATGTTTATTCACACCAGCTCAAAGCGGCTTTCTCTACATCCGCCTTCCTTTTATAGCCCATTAAGAAAGGAAAAGTGTCTTTTTAATGTTTATCATTAATAAACTACAACATTTTAAATGTATCCTTACTCTCTTGCATCAGCCTTTCGTAATGGATAATTGGATGGCAAATTGACGTATGTATGCTTACTTTGCATCAAATAGGAAATAGGAAAATTTGTTTATTAATAGAAAAAGTGGAGGAAAATAGACAGGGGTTGATGAGATTTTTTCTATTTAGAAACTGCCAGCATTATCTCAACATTTTTGAAATATTTCAGAAGATCTAACCCTCTCTCAGTAACTTCATAGATCCTTTTGTTTCCCATACGAATCTCTCTAATTAACCCTCTACCAACCATTGATTGGAGAATCTCCTTTAGCGGTATCCAAGAAAGGTTACATCTGTACATTATGTTCGTGGGCTTATTAACGCCTGAAGATATCACTTCGAGAACGTCGAGATACATTTCTAGCTTAGATCTTTTCCACATACCTATTACTACCCCTGTTACAACAACATGGTAAGGATTCTTATCTTAATTATGAAAACTAAAACCGTAAGAATTCTAAATATAAAAAATATGTATAGTCCAACAATTTCCATTTTTTTATGTTTGAAAGTGTAAAGCAAATATCGGGGAGAAAACCTTGATAATTAGTTAGGTAAAAGGGCGGCCGGAAATTGACATTCAAACGTGTGATTGAGGAATCATCTAGGAGTAAGCGCACAAACATAGTCGTTGCGATCGATCAAATTAATTATAATAGGCGGGATCTAATAAGAAAGAGCATAGAGATTCTATATAAGGTTCACAACCATATATGCGCCGTGAAGCTAAGCTATCACCTAGTACTTCCAGTGGGGCTGGATGGTGCTAAGAAGATAATAGATGCCGCACATGACCTAAACCTGCCAGTTATAATGGACTGCAAGATAAACGATATAGGATACACTAATCGCGTGCTTGCTGAAACATTTTTCGACGCAGGCTTCGACGCGGTAACAGCAAACCCCTTTGTCGGATGGGAAGATGGGCTTGAACCAGTCTTTGAGGCTGCCAGAAAAACTGGGTGCGGCGTCATTCTTCTGGTTTTCATGAGCCATAAATCTTCATTGGATGGATATGGACAAAATGTCTATGTCCCTGATGCTGGAAAATTGGAGCCCCAATATGTACTCTTCGCCAAAAGAGCACTAGAATGGGGTGCAGACGGTGCAGTAGTAGGCGCAACATTCCCGGAAAAAATTAGGGAAATAAGGTCTATTCTGAGAGATGAAGTTCCCATTTACTCCCCTGGCATAGGTTTTCAAGGTGGCGATGCTCAACTTGCCTTCTCCTCTGGCGCAAAATACATTATCGTAGGAAGGACTGTTACGCTAGCAGACAAGCCTGAAGAGATCTTATTATATCTGAAGAGCCAGTTGAATGCTAATTTAGTATAGCAAAAGTGGGCATAAACATTAATAGCGTGATAAAAAGGGGCTGTAAAAATCCGTTGATGGTATCTATTTAGTCCAGAGCTCTCGTCTCAAGAGATCACGGACTGCAGCCCTAATCGCTGCACTTCGACTTGGATACATGTTTTGTCTCACTAACTCATCGAGCCCCTCAAGATAGGCTTCCGGCAACAATACTGTGACAAGTCTCATCATCTCATCCTCTCGTTTCTGTTATCAATTAATTCATTTATATGAATTTTTAAGCATATAAGATGTTAGGGTTAAGTTTAAAAGGATTTAGTCTTAACCTATGAGAAATTCATCATCCTGCTTAATGAGGTAATAGATTAGTAGTAGAGGAAGAATGTATGGAAAATTTCGATCCTAAAGGGTTTGTTGAAAAGCAGATAGAGGAGATTCGCAGATTAATCGGTAAAGAGAAAGCCGTGATCGCTATATCTGGAGGTGTAGACAGCTCAACCTGCGCCGTCCTAACCCACATGGCAATAGGTGAGAATCTAATCTGCATAATGCTTGACGACGCCTTTATGAGGGAAGGTGAACCTGAGCAGGTTGCGGAAATACTTTCAAGACCTCCTTTAAGCCTTCCAGTCCGTATTGAAAGAGTACAGGAAAGGTTTCTGAAGGCGGTTGAGGGGCTGAAAGATGCTGAGGAAAAACGTAAAGCATTTCGCAGAACATTTTACGAAACTCTGGGCGAGATAGCAAAAAAGGAAGGAAGCAAATACTTAGTTCAAGGAACAATATTGGCGGACATCATCGAAACTGTTGGCGGAATAAAGACCCAACACAATGTTTTGGAGCAGATGGGGATAAGAACAGATGAGCTATATGGGTTCAAAGTGGTGGAGCCCCTAGCGACGCTCTTAAAATGGCAAGTTAGAGAAGTAGCAAGATATCTGAAAATTCCCTCTGAAATCTCTGAGAGACAACCATTTCCAGGTCCAGGATTATTAGTTAGAGTTGTCGGTCAAGTGAAAAGGGAGAAGCTTGCATCGCTTAAAAAAGCCACGTCAATAACCGAAAAGGAGATGGCCAAACATAAACCTGACCAATACTTCTCGGTTATAATGGATAATGTGGATGAAGTGGAATTTGGCGGAATCGGCGAGATAAAAAGATTAGCTTCCAAGTTTGTGGGCCTGCACCAAGACTTGTTAGAGGTTAGAATACTAGCCAACAAGGCAACTGGTTTGAAGGAGAAGGAACGCAGATACGGGAACATCGTCAAGTTAAAATGCATAAATAGGAAAGGTCGTCTACTTCGTCCCAAGATTAGAGATCTCATAGATCTCCAAAAAGCCATCATCGAAAAAAATGACTCGGTAACTCGTGTATTGTACACTGTTGCCGAAAAGGAGGGGCATCTACCTTACATAGTGGCTATAAGAGCTGTTGTCACAAGGGATTTCTTGAAGGCAGATGTGGCGGAAATTCCATGGTCAACATTAGAAACAATAGCTCATAGCATTCTGATGGAATGCGAAAATGTCTCAGAAGTTTGCTATGATGTAACGCCTAAGCCTCCGGCGACAATAGAAATGGAATAGTTGCGCCTCATAGTTTTTAAGTAACCAAACTCGTTTTCTATTGGAGTGATATGGCATGAGAGTGACAGTACAAAGAATTGAGTCAATAAGAGATCAAGGTGGAAACCTTGGAAAAAGAATTGAGCTTGTAGAAGAGAACGTTATGCCGACATTCGCGATCCGTCCGCCCAGCGAAGAAGCTCAGGTGGTTCAAGAGGTCTTTAGAGTTTTACAACAGCAACTACCAATGCTAGGAATGCAGGCAAAGTTCAGCAACCCAAAGATCATATTATTCCTGACAGAGGAGGAGTATGAGGAGCTCGGTGTACGTTTTGATGTAAACCAAGTCTATGATGTTATTTTGGAGGATGGTTCAATAAAGTTTAGGAAGGTAACGTGAAAACTAAGTTAACTGTCGCTAAAGATCAAGTGGAGGATACCGTTAAATGCGGGCCAGAGTTCACGTGTTTATTAGCGGGCGTGTTCAAGGAGTCTTCTTTAGGCATGAGATTAGGAAGAGGGCTACAAGCCTAAATTTGACAGGCTGGGTGCGTAACCTTCCAGACGGAAGGGTTGAAGCCATCTTCGAAGGAGAACGAGAAGCCGTCGAAGAGATTCTTGAGTTCTGCAGGAGAGGTCCTCCTGGCGCGCTTGTGAGGAATGTTGAAACACGGTGGGAGGAGCCAAAGTGTGAATTTAGCTCCTTTCAAATACGGTACTGAAATAAGCGGAGAAGATAGACCAAAATGAATATTAGGAATAATCTACTGTTAAATGCTTGGAAAGTAAGTTGTTAAGATTGCTCTAAAATATATACTGCTTGGAGCGGTTAGAATGAGTGAAGGGTGGATACAAACCTGCGAAAGAATACTGGATCAAATTAGAAGATTTTCAGAGAAGAAGGACAAGGATAGGCTGGATCTAGTCCAGTCTATGAGATTTGCCCTCTATGCTCTCCATAGGAGCCTGCTTGGATGGCTAAACTGGGTTAATAATCCAGATATAATGGCGTCGTTTAACAGGGAGGAACTGGAGGAGATGAACAAAAAGCTCACCGAATTTATAGAAGAATTCATAAAGTATGATATTCAAGTGACCGAGAGGGGCGCAGAAAAAAACTTGGCAATGCAAAAGGCAAGACAGGAAGATGAGAGAATTAGGAGAGGCCCCGAAGACATATTCTACATCTAAAACTTTAGCAATTTTCCAAGGTTATCTCTAAGGCTAAAACTTGATGCGAGTAACTGAAGTTACAGTTAAATTTTTGAATTAGCTTATGCCCCGACTTATGGTATCACTTCGCAGCCATTATACTTTATGTGGTTAAACTGATCTATACTTATCCTTCCGGTGGAGATCATACTTTGAACAATTGGCATTGCAGCTCTAAGAGAGTCAATCATGTTTCTTACGGTTTGACATACCATCGTATAGGTTTCATCAGGCCATCTCTTAGTCAGGTTTGCGTATAGACATCTTCCTCCACAATCACCTAAAATATCGCATTCGGTACACGGATGCCCAACAAAGAGTTTCCTCAGCCTAAGAGGATGGGTTCTATTAATATGTCCGAGATAGAAGTCGCGCATACCATTCATTATTGGGCATGGTATTATATGCCCATCAGTCTGTATGCTGTAATTGATCCATCCTGATCCGCACCGCAGCGAACTTCTCTCCCCCTTTAGTAGAGATTCCATAATGTCTAAGAATGGGTAAATTCGTAGAACCTGTCCGTACCTGCGCATGTTCTCTACCCAAAATTTAATGAGCCTGCTTATTCCCGGATTATACACATTCTGAGACCAAACTTTGAATTTATCTCTTCGAGCTGGTAGATCGCTTTTCCAAAATCCAGCGTCAATCTGCCAATGAATGGATGAGAAGGGAAAATCAGGGTTTCTTAAAAGCCACATGACCTGTCTATATATGTCTGTTTCCTCCGTTACAGTCATTCTTGCAACGATTTCGCCCTTAAATCCATTATGCCTAATCTTACTCAAATTATCAATTATTTTCCTGTAAACGCCCCTTCCACGATTATGATCCGTCAATTTTTCATTCCCATCTATGGAAACAAATATTGTGGATATTCTCTTCAAGTACTCTATATCAAGTTCGGCTAGGTGTATACCATTTGTCTGAACAGTAAAGCTGCCAACATTAACTGAATCCATTATCTTTTCCATTTCATTCATGCAGAGTAGCGGCTCGCCTCCGTAAAAGATGATGTGGGCGTCTGGATCTTTCTCGATGAAATTTTTTAGGGCGTCAATGCTGTAACTGATGGTTTTCGGAACAGAGTAATCTACTTCAAAATCTCCAAAGTCCGTTTCAATCTCCTTGATAGACTTATCGTAGCAATATCCGCATTTTAAGTCGCAATCAGTCGTAAGAAGTATGTGATAGAACATCCTACATCAGCATGTATCGTTCACGTTAGATTGATGTATCTATGGTTCACAATTATGGCTTTCTTGGAACACGAAAATGCGAATCTTTACCCGCGCTGACATATTCCCCGCCGAGTTGATCGCGAACAATTGTAGCTATTCGCCTAAAGTTATCGGCTCCAAGATACTGGCGCGGCTTTACCAACACATACTCTTCATCTTCTTCAAAATAGATAACTGGCCACAAGTCTTCTGGAAAGGCTTTTTGAACATCCATTGCGGTTCGTCGCTCAAGAGCCGTGGGTGAAGGTGCCTGGTCTTGTATAACGTTGGTATGGACAACTGAAGACGCGGGGTGTCCAGACAGGGCGTCAGGTGTTGTGGGAGCTGCAAGATATCTCTTCAAATTTTTAGATATTTCTGACAAATCTTCTGAGAGAAACTTCAGGATACTTAGAAGCTCATCCACCCTTCGAAGAAATTCTTCAAACCTCTGCTTATCCTCGGTGCTCATGCATCTGCCTTCCATAGCAGATTGTAATCATGTCGTCAGAGTATAATGGAGTACTCCGGACACTTATAATTTTTCGCGAATATCACCAAAGATGTGATCTTAACGCTCACCATGAAACTTCATTGTCATTCATAGACGGGAAGCACTCCTAATAGATCATTTATGTTAACAACGTTTTGTTCTTCCTTTACTAGATCTCGCAGAACCACTTTCCCTTCCTTCGCTTCTCTTGAACCTACTATTACGGCATATTTTATCCCTTTTTTAGGAGCGTTGGAAAGTGCTTGGGATAATGAACGCCCAGTAATTTCAATTTCCGTGCAGATCCCGCATTCTCTGAGTATCGAAGCAATATTGAACGCTTCTCTAACCATATCGTCCCCAACTGGGATGATCAAAACCCTCTCGAGGTGCGACATAGTTTTGATCGGAGCGCCCTGTTTCTTGAGCGCCAGCAATATTCGATCAAGCCCTGGAGCTACTCCAATAGCTGGCGTTTTTCCTCCACCGAAAAGTTCGATTAACCTGTCGTATCTTCCTCCACCGCCCAGTGCATGGGTCATCTCTGGGACAAAGATTTCGAAGATTACGCCCGTATAATACTCTAACCCTCTGGCAAATCCCGCCTCGAGAAGTAATGTTAAATTTGATTCAGTATCCCGGATAAGATTAACTATTGCTTTGAGATTTTCAATGGCTGCTAGTGCTTCAGGATAGTTCCTTACAACTTCCTCCATCTCTAACAGCAGGCGATCCGCATCTCTCCCGCCCAAAGTAAACAGAGTCTTCATATCGTCTAAAGCTTGCTTGCTTGCGCCAACACCTTTAGCAAGATTCAATGCTTCCTCCCAGCATTTCTTGTCAAGCAACTGCATTATAGTATCTTGCCTTTCTTCTGTAACTTTCTCATGCTTTAGTATCCCTCTCAAGATGCCTACATGGCCTACCTTGAATTGATAATTCTTCAAACCTACCTTTTTCAAAAAGCTATTCGCCAAACAAAGAATCTCTACATCTGCCTCAGGTCTGTTGGAGCCGAAAAGTTCATAATTGGCCTGCCAGAACTCCCGGTATCTGCCGAATTGCGGTTCATCGTAGCGGTAGAGGCTGCCAACGGAAAAAAGTCTTAAGGGTTTCGGTAAACTTTGCATTTTTGTTGCTACAACTCTTGCAACTGAGGATGTGAATTCAGGTCTAAGAGCAACCTTACGGCCGCCTAAGTCTTCGAAGACATACATTCGTCTCCTGTTTTCTTCTCCAATTTTCGCGGCAAGCAATTCATAATTCTCGACGACGGGTGTGATGACTTCTCTATACCCAAAAAGTCTAGCAACTTTTCTTGCTACATCCTCGATAGACCTGAGAGCCTCGGCCTCATCAGGCAGAAAATCCCTCATCCCTCTAACTGTTCTTAGGAACCCAATCGACAAGGCTAAAACCTCAACTGTACTTCTCCGCTTAACGGGCCAATTACATGCTGGATTAGAAAGGCTATAAAGGTTTCCTTACTCAATTCTAGGCATCGAAAGCTGAGAAAGGGAGTAATAAACGATCTCCCCCCTCCGGCTTAGAACAGAAAGAATCAGCATCTTCTTCATGCTCTGAGACTGCTTAATAATGCGAGCGAGATTCTCAACAGGGATCGGTTGTCCCTCCTTTACACAGAGTATTAAGTAATCTGCGGTTGACTTCCCATATTCTCCTCTCTCATACACGCGGAAATCGATTCCCAAACCAAAGCCTTCTCTCACGACATATCCTCTGCTTCTAAGATCTCGATACACTAGGTATTTCGTCCAAGCATCCTCGTATTTCGAGCGGAACCTTTCGAGAAGATCCTGAAATGCTAGTTTCTCATTAGTCTTCTCATCTTCAATTTCTATGATGCCCTTGTATACGAGATAGAGAGCTTCGTAGAAAGCAAGTTTTAGAGAATCATCTTCCTGAGTTCCATATCCCCTAGAGGTTAAGCTCTCGGTATTCTCATGAGAGGAAACAAAAACATCCCCGTCCTTAAGGAAAGCCTTAATTCTTTCTTTACTTTCATTCTTTTCTGATTCAGATTCCATGAGTAGCCGCCTCAGACCCGGTACTACAATTTAATCTAATCTTAAATCTTAACTATTCTCTTAAGATTAGCAAGATCTCTCCTATCCAAAACGCCATTCTCACTTATTATAGCACTAACATATTTTAGTGGAGTGACGTCGAAGGCAGGGTTCAGAACTTTGACACCGTGAGGTGCAATTCTGTAGGGACCAATCATGGTAATCTCGTCTGGGCTTCGCTCTTCTATGATCACATGCTCAGAGCGCTTAGATAGATCGAAGCTTGAAGTTGGAGCTGCAACATAGAATGGAACTCTATTCTCTTTAGCAAGGATTGCTAGCGAATAAGTTCCAATCTTGTTTATCACCGCGTCCTCTACTATCCTGTCCGCACCCACGATAATTTTGTTAACTAATCCTTTGGACATGAAGTATCCTGCTGCACTGTCCGCTATTAGAGTAACAGGTATCCCATCACGCATGAGTTCATATGCTGTTAGCCTAGCACCCTGGAGCAATGGTCTTGTCTCATCAACAATCACCCTTATCTTCTTTCCGTCATTCCATGCCATCCTAATGACGGCAAGGGCGGTTCCATACTCAACGGTTGCAAGACTTCCAGCGTTACAGTGGGTTAGAATGGTATCACCATCCTCTATAAGCTTTGAACCCTCCCTCCCGATACGGAGATTTATATTAACGTCCTCATCGACTATTTTATTAGCCTCCCTTATTACAGCATGCCTTAAGCACTCTACATCACCTTCAGTCTCCACCGCAGCACGCATGACCCTATCTACAGCCCAGAAAAGGTTAATCGCGGTGGGTCTCGTCGACCTTAAGATCTCAGCTGACCTTTCAAGTTCATTGAGAAATTCATCCCTATTTCCAGCCCTCGACTTATAGGCGGCTAAAGCCAGACCTAAGGCCGCTGCAACCCCGATAAGAGGAGCTCCTCTAATCTTCATGTCTCTAATAGCTGAAGCCACATCTTCAGGGGTTCTCAATTTTATCCAGACTTCTTGATGAGGCAGAGCGGTTTGGTCAAGCGTTGTTACAACACCGTCATTCCACTCGATTGTCCTCAAGTTAAGCCCCCCAACATAACGGGCTAATATTAACGAGAATACAATATCAGAGAGTATTTAAAAAGTGAACCATTGACACTAGCTGCTCGGATAGTTGATCTTCCAGAAAAGGATAATCTCAATCATGACAAATGCTACAAGCAGAAGAATTACCCCAATCTTCAATAGAAGCGACGCTTGTTGCGGATTACGCGAATACCTTATACTGTAATAGACCATCAACAGCCCGGCTGAACCAGTAGCGTAAAGAAGCATCACACCTAAGCTTTCCATGAGCAGCTGCTCATGAATTCTCCAAGGAAGGAAAGAGATTATCCGCCCACCCGATGGTATATATGTTATCGGTGACATGAAGAGGTCGAAGACTCCGCCGCCAATAAGGAATATTGAAGCGATCATAACAATCGTTGCTATTAGCAGGGGAGAGGGCTTATAGGCGCTGATCCTTGAATACGTCTTCTTAAGACCATAACTGAAGGAGCTTAATCTTCGTTTAAGAGTCCTTGACATCTCTTAACCTTTCTCTTATATTTTTCCTAACTAATCTACTAATGACTGAATTTAAATTTTGCCTTTTGATGGTGAACTGCTGACCATTGGCTCATAGATGTAGTGTAACTGAAGAAAAGAGATCCGGAAGGAACATATTTAAGGAAGAATGTTTCTGTAGCAGCCGCTTTCTTAACGCTATCCCCTTTACTTATATTTTTACCATAATGTCACAATCACGTAATACTGTGCCCAAAGAAATTTTTCAAATAACCCTTTTTAACATTATTGATCGTCTACTCAATGATTTATGTGCCCAGGCCCATTGTTACATGGCTCTTCTACACATGGTCGGCACCAATTGTGGTCTACGGCAAGTTTTTACCATATACATAACTTATCGGCCATTCTTATTCAACCGTTTTAGGTACTGCCCCTCATGCCCATTGGCAGAGGTTTACGGATTGCTTGACAGAATTAGCTTGCTTAAGAAGATGTTGTATTTATTTAATAAGAAACGAAACAAGTGTAATAAAATAAGAGATTGGGGTCTCAGCACACTGCATATGATGGATACTATAAAAGCTGTAACCCTAAATTAACTTTTATAATCGCTTTTTAGAATTTGGTAGGGTTCAGTTTGGCTGATGACCTAATCATTTAATGCAACTGGCATGCTAAACCACATGCGATTATTTTATGCTACCTTCATAATCTACCATTACTTTAGGAATGATCAATTTTTTCCCGGTTTAGAGTTCGGTTCGAAGTCAGAATTTTTTGGATGACTTCTTTAACCCAAACCCCGGTGAACGGGTTCTTTAAGATCTCTTCTAAGTATTCTGTCCATGAAATACTCATTGACTTCCTCCAAGATTCGTATCCTTCGATCAAATTCTTATACGCCTCTTCATGGAGCTTGCAGAATCTACTCTCTGCCTTTCTGCCACAAACTTGACATTTCATTTCTGTTTTCCTTCCTTTGATGGGCAATTTGGGTTGATGCAGAATGTCCAGGGACGGCGACCTTGAACCTTAAAGGTGATCATCGGCCATTCGCATAGATGACAATTTCTCGCTGCAGGTTTAACTGTACCTTTTTGCGGAAGGGGGAATGATGCTTTACATGTTCCCTCAAAGAAATTTGTGCATCCAATGAACCGTTTTCCAGTTTTTTTAGAGTAGAGTATTACAAGATCCCCTGTTTTGCATAAAGGGCAGTCTCCTATCAAACGTTGCTCCATGCGGGCCTTTCTTATGGCCTCGCTTAGCTCTTGACCTAAAGACTCTTGTTGACTCTTCAGTTCCTTCAAGACGGTTCTAAGCTCAAGTTCCGCTTTGCTCAATACATTCTCTTTCACCTCATTTCCGTTTTGGATCTCCTCCATACTCCTTTCAAGGTCCCTTGTTAGTTCAACCGAAATAACTTTAGGACAGTATTTATCTAAAATCTCTGTAATGTTGAAGCCTAGCTCCGAGACCACTGCCCTCTCCCCACTTACATATCCCCTTCTGTAAAGCGTATCGATTATCTCCGCCCTTGTCGCTTTCGTGCCAATTCCTTCCTCCTCCATTTTTTGGAGTAGGCTGCTAGGATTATAACGTGGAGGAGGTTTAGTGAATTTGTCTTCACGAATAACCTCGACGACCTCGACTTCCTGCCCCTCTTTTAGGGCTGGCAAAATAACGTCCTCTGAGCGTATGAAAGGCTTATAGAAAATAATCCAACCTTCATTGATTATGTGTCTTCCTCGAAGATAGAACGTGTGACCGTTAACATCTATTAAGACCTTCATACTTTGCCTTACTGATGGCTGACCGAAAACGGACATAAAACGTCTAGTAATAAGATCCCAAATTCTCCTCTCATGAACGCTTAATTCCCGTTCCGGCAGGTTGCCAGTTGGGTAGATAGCTGGATGTGCAGGGTCATCTTTCTTTCCCTCATTAGGCACAAGATTTTCCTGTTCTAAGAGAATCTGGCAAAGCGGCTTGTATGTATTCTCTCGGCTTAGAGACTCGATTATCTCCCGGTAATTTATGGAAGGAGGAAGTTTTTGGCTTGAGGTTCTAGGATAAGAGATTAAAGCGTCTAGATACAGCCTTTCAGCAATGTCAACTGTCTGTCTAGGTGTATATTTGAAGTAACTGTAAGCTTCGGCTTGTAGAGTCCCGAGATCAAATGGTGCGGGCGGGCTCTGCTGGATCATCCTTGTCTCAACACTCTTTATCCTCCCCTTTTTGCCTGAACACTCATTTACAATAGACTGCGCAGTATCTTTCATTTCTATTACTTCACGCTCGTATTCAGCCTCCAATATTGTGCCGTCAACATTGATTCTAGCTTTTATGCTCCAGTACGGGGTTGGGACAAAGCAATTGATCTGCTTCTCTCTCTCAACTAAGAACTTTAAGGTTGGACCCTGTACTCTCCCGGTGCTAAGCAAAGCGTATCTTCCACTATAATTCTTGGCTGCAACTGTCATCGCACGTGAAAGATTAATTCCATACATAGCGTCCAGGAAGTGTCGGCACTCACCAGCCTCAACAATCCGATTATCAATATGCTCCAACAAGTTGCTGTATGCTTCCCGGAGCTCATCTGCAGTTAAGGTTGAAAATTTCATCCTCTTTGCTTCTACATCTTTTCCTCCGCATGCAAACTTAAGAATCGTGTACCCAAGAGTCTCACCCTCAATATCATAATCAGTTGCCAAGACAAATTCGTCCGCTTCTTTAGAAAGAGTGGAGATTAAATCGATCCAATTCTTGGTCTCCTTCGCATCCTTTTCTACCAGGTATCTAGGAGCCCATTCAAAATTGAAGACTGGAAAAATACTTCTTTCACGTATTTTGGGCGCTACTGTGTATAAATGCCCTAAAGCCGCTACTATTATCAACCTTTCATTATCCCTAAATGCTTCGTAATATGGTACACCGTTAAACTCCCTCTTTTTCGGCGTCCCCTTCGCGTCCAGTGCCTTGGCTATACGCTCCGCCGCGTTCGGTTTCTCAGAAAGCACTAGTATGGTCTTTACGCCCTTATCCAACACCTTTGCGTCATCCCTTACTGCTTTTCCTCATGGACAGATTAGACATCTCTATTGGTATACTAATAAACTTCAAACATGACATCAGGTAAATTAAACTTGTCTTGCGTTTGCCTTATTAAGTGGATTCTCCTCTAATTCTCTTAAGTGTAGTGTATTCCTTGGAGGTTAAACGTTGCCTCAACAAATAATCTGCCACAAGTGTGGGCACGTCTTGTATTACGGAGGCGAATTGAAATCGCCAGAAGAGATACACCAGATGTATGAAGGGAAATGTCCAAAATGTGGGAGAGACCTTTCCTCTAGCCCTATTAATGTTGATGTCAAGCCAGCTAACAACTCCGCTGCTTCAAAATTCATAAAAAGTGAGGTTTAGGCGACCCTATGTGGAATATTGGAGTAGACATAGTTGAGGTAGAGAGATTCAGAAAGATGGATTATGAAACTCATAAGAACTTCTACCAGAACATATTTACACTCAAAGAGATCGAATACTGTCTTTCACATAAAGATTCGGCTCAAAGGTTTGCCTCGACATTTGCTGGAAAGGAAGCGGTGTATAAAGCGATATCTGAGAGACTTAAGGTAGGTCTTAACGAGATAGAGATTGTCAGAGATTCTGGAATCCCCAAAGTGAATATTTATCCGGTGAGACGAGATGAATTGAATAGTTCTACAATAAAGGTTAACGTAAAAGTAAGCCTTTCACACACAAGGTCATTTGCAGTTGCATTTGCAATTGCAACATTCGAAGAGAATGAGCAAACCTGAAGAATTCGAGGAAGAAGATGGATGAGTAGAGAGGAAGTATTCGGCGAGATTAGTAAGATTCTTCAGACTGTTAGGCAGGACCCCTCATATCTCAATTATTGGCATGCTTACAAAAAGATACAGAATCTAGCACGAACAATTGAAATCCCTGAACGAAGAGGAGTGAGGATTGCCTTACTTAGCTCATTCACTATTGAACCCTTAGTCGCATGTTTAGATATAGAGTGCAGGTTAGCGGGCTTAAATCCAGAAATATACGTTGCACCCTTTGGTCAATATTCACAAGACATTATAGACATGAACAGCCGTCTCTACATTTTCAAGCCGGACATAATCTTGGTGGCTATCGATGCTGAATCACTCTTAAAAGATGACTTTTTTTCGAATTTTCCAAAAATTGGTGAAGAAGAGAAAAGAATCTTCCAAAATGAGGTAATAGAGCATCTAACTGGTTTAATATCGAAACTGACGAGTCAAACGAATGCGCTGGTGCTCCTTACTAACTTCATAGTTCCAGTTTTCTCTCCATTCGGCATATTAGATAGCAAGATTGTATTAGGATTGAAGGAGTTCTTTGTGGATTTGAACACAAAACTATGCAACATTTACAGAGAGAGTAGACAAGTATATGTCTTCGATCTTGAAGGTCTCGCAGCCAAGCATGGAAAAGAAAGATGCGTTGAGGCGGAGATGCGTTTCAGAGGATCCATATTGCTCAGCAGGTCTTTCATGCCTTTAGTTGCTAAAGAGATCGCTGGTTACGTAAAGGCGTTGAAGAACCTTACTAGAAAGTGCATAGTGGTCGACTTGGATAATGTACTATGGGGCGGCATCTTAGGCGAGGACGGGTTTGACGGCATAAAGCTTGGCAGTGATCCTGTGGGGAAAGCATACGTCGATTTCCAAAAACTTCTCCTTTCTTATTATAACAGAGGAATCATTCTGGCTATAAACAGTAAGAACAATTACGAAGACGCTATGAAAGTCATAAGGGAACATCCGAATATGATTCTAAGGGAAAAACACTTTGCTGCCATGAGGATAAATTGGAAAGACAAAGTTGAAAATATGATCGAACTTGCACAGGAATTAAATATCGGCTTAGACAGCATGGTCTTTGTTGACGATTCGCCGCAAGAACGTGAGCGGATAAGACAGGCTTTGCCGCAAGTGTTAGTCTTAGAGGTTCCAAGCAGCCCCTTTAGATATGCTGAAGCGTTGATGGAATTAAATGATTTTAACACTCTGGCAATATCTGAAGAGGATAAGCTCCGCGGAGAAATGTACTACGCAGAAAGGAAAAGGAGAGATCTCATGAAGTCAGTGAGCAACATTGAAGACTTCTTGAGATCATTAGATATGACGGCGGAGATAAGATATGCAGACAGCTTCTCGGTACCTAGAATAACAAGCCTAATCAATAGGACTAACCAATTTAACCTTACTACGAGGAGAAGAACACAGGTCGAAGTTGAAAGGATATGCTCTGAAAAAGATAAATATCTAGTTTATAGCATGAGGGTTACCGACAGGTTTGGCGACGAGGGAATCGTCGGCGTCGCAATCATAAAGAAGGGAGAGAAGGAATGGATTATAGACACATTCCTGCTAAGCTGTCGAGTTATAGGGAGAAGGGTAGAAACAGTCCTCTTGGCTAGAATAATTGAAGATGCTAGAAGAAGCGGCGTCTCTTTCTTGATTGGAGAATACATTCCAACAGAGAAGAACCAGGTTGCAAAATCCTTCTATAGCGATCACGGATTTAAATTTGAAAATGAGGAACAAGGGGTAATGCGATGGAGGCTTAATTTGCAGGAGTCAACCGTCAAAATGCCTGACTGGGTGAAAGTAATATGAGTGGAGAAGAAAAAAAATTGAAAGAGATAATCTCAAAAGTTCTTCTCTTAGATGAGACAAAAATATATGACGGAATCTCACGAAATGATGTTGAAGCATGGGATTCTCTCACTCATCTTATCCTAATAAGTGAAATTGAAACAGTATTTCAGATATCTTTTAGCGATGAAGACGTGATAGAGATTAATACAATAGGCGACTTAAAAGCCAAAATGAGAAAACACGGCATCCAAATTTGAGCTCCTATTTTAGTGTTCTAATCGGCCTAGCCGGATATCCAGCTACAAGAGTGTAGGGAGGCACGTCCCGGTTAACGACGGATCCGGCGGCGACGATTGCACCCTCGCCAACTGTAACGCCTGGAAGAATTATGGAACCAGCCGCAATCCATGCTCCACGCCCAATCTTGACTCGGCGAGGCTCCTCGTAATAAAGTTTTAGTCTCTGATGGAATGGGCTGGCGCCTGAATGCGCCATTATAATGACACCGGGACCTATGCTAGCCTCATCTTCAATCTCGATATAATCAGGGTATTCCCCGTCAAACATGGCAAGAAATCCTATATAGACGTTTTTTCCTATCTTTACACCACATCTTCTCCATAGGCTGCTCCTAAACTGGTATACGGGTGCGATCCAAGCGAGAATGCGAAAAAGTCTACCTGTAATCTTGCCCATGAAATAGTATTATTGGATCTTACCCTAAAAAAGCCTTGTCAAATACTCGAACAAGGTAAAATTGTCTATGTCTCCGGTTAGCAGGCAGCAAAAGGCAGCTCCATCTTTCCAGCAACCAAACTTCAGCCAATAATCCACTGACTCTGTTACCTTGGGAAACCAGCAATTGAGTTTTTCCCCGTATGCAAGTATGTCTTCAAGGATGCCGATGTATTTTTGCTGTCCAATCCTTATTGGATGCAAGTCGAACATAATTACGCCATGATCTTCAAAGGTTTCCTTCATCGTCTTTATGAAGAGTCTTGCGATTTTAGTGGGGCTGAGACCGTAGATGTCAATAAGCGTATCATCGGACCATTTGCATTGAGGTATGCAAACGAAGCTTGATTCTTTTCCATTAATCTTTATCCTAAAGAATCTTCTTAATTCGCGGTACTGCGGCCTGAAGCCTATGCTTCCCTCCCAGATAAAACCGAAACTGTCCAGAATTCTTGCAGTTTCATCTGGGCATGTATTGTAAGGAGCCCTGAACCCAGTAATCTTAACACCTAAAGATCTAAACGCGCGCAGAGCCTCCTCAATATCCCTTCTCTGTTGTTCAACGGAAAGATACCTGTAATTAAGATGCTTAAAGCCGTGGCATGCAATTTCTTGATCGTAGTCGAGGATATGGGAGATTATATCTTCATGTTTCAGGGCTATTGAGCCAACGATTGGAAACGTGAACCCTGCCCCAAATTTTTCTGTAACGGGCAGTATTTTCTCGAGTAGTTTTTTAAAGGACGTTCTGTGATATTTGATCATGTGGATGGCTTGGTCTAAGAATAAGGTTCTTCTCTCTTTCATAAGATACCTTAGCCAAGCAAGATTAGGAGACACTTGAAGCAACCACATCCTCTGAGTTATTCTCAGATGGATCCTCAAGGAACTCAACGAGGTAGCGGTCCTTCGTATAGACAAATGCTATTCTCTTGCCGTCATAAAGTTTCGCTTGAGATGGTCCGAAGACTTTTTTCGCTCCACTCTTTTGAGCTTTTTCAAGAGAGAGCTCCAGGTTACCGACCACAAAGCATAGGTGATAAAGGTTGAAGCCTCTCTTGAGTAGATTAGATATGGGAGAATCTTCACCTAATGGGCAGACAAGCTCGATTGCCGGGCCGATACTTCTTGAGTCCGAAAGAAGAACTACTTTAACCTTATTTTGCTCGTCGGCGACGATGTCAGAAACAGGCTCAAAATTGAAAAGGCTCTTGTGGTTCCTAATGGATTCATCTATATTATTTGTAGCTAATCCTATATGATGAAGTCTCAATTTCCTCATCCCGCAAACCTTGATACCTAATTTTCCCTAATAAATATTTGAAATGACCCCTGGAGTATGTTTCAACCATAAATTAAATATAAATGGTAAGTCAACCAATCAAATTAAGTCTATCTGCGGAGTTCAAGAGACTTGAAAGTTACATCAACATTCATTCAAGGTCTTAAGAAGATTCAGGCTCTACGACCAACGATCTCTCATCAAGTGATTATACGATATGGTTTGTTAACCCTCATCCTCATCATAGCTTTCAGTATCAGAATGCTTCCTGCAAGATGGGGCTATTACCTCAATGAATACGACCCCTATTATCAATACCGACAAACTAAGTATATTGTTGAAAACGGATTATTCGGCGAAAAGGGATATCTAAGTTGGCATGACTACTTAAGCTGGTGGCCATGGGGAAACGAGATTCGAAACCACGCCTATCCTGGACTCCCCCTCACGGCTGCGTCTCTCTTTATCACATTAAAAATTCTTGGCATACCAATAATATCAAGTACTCAGCTCCATCCTGTCTTCTCTGATCCTGTCTACAACTTCTGCGTAATATTCCCGGTCCTGATGGGGACATTGTCCTGCCTCGCCATCTACTATCTTGGCAAGGATCTTGGC
The DNA here is from genome assembly GCA_025059045.1 of Candidatus Bathyarchaeota archaeon. NCBI lineage: Archaea > Thermoproteati > Candidatus Bathyarchaeota > Candidatus Bathyarchaeota archaeon. Next base: position 23,618 of record JANXEA010000007.1, read on the forward strand.
GGCGTCGAGGTGGGTTTATTCTCCGCCCTATTCTTGGCCTTGGATTCATCACATATAGCAAGAACCTCGCTTGGATTCTTCGATGACGAAACAGTCGGAATACTTGGGATCATAGTATACATTGTCTTCTTCTTGAGGTCAATAGATCCGGGGAAGCCTCGTAAGATATCCATGTTGTATTCAGTAGCGGCAGGTTTAATGTTAGGATATCTCTGCATATCATGGGGAGCCTCTCGATACCCTCTTGTCATGACCGCTTTATTTGCCTTTGTCCTTTTGATAATTGGCAGGTATACTTCGCGTCTCTTATTATCCTACGGAATAACATTCCTTTTAGCTCTTTCGATTACAGCGAGTGTTCCATATACTGGCGTTGACTTTCTACTTCTAACCGAGGTGCTTCCAGTCTACGGAATATTCTCACTATTATCTCTCGCGGAGATTATTCGCCGCCTAAGAACAACTAGATCAAGACTCATCCTAGGGGTCATCATTATTGGCGCAGCTACGGGTCTCATATTTCTCCTATGGTCCAGAGGGATGATGGGGTGGCTGGAAGCAAAATTCCTCTCAGTTATACTCCCCTCTACGCGGTTCCAACATGCGATAATCGTATCGGTTGCTGAGCATAGCACTTCGGCATGGGGAACGTTTTATTATAACTTTGGGATAGCCATGCTCTTCTTGCCAATCGGCTTATTCTTCGCGGCGATTATGGGGACAAATCTAGGAATCTTCATGACCATCTATGGATTGACATCGGTATACTTTGCAAGTTCAATGATTAGACTTACTATTATGATGTCGCCTGCGGTCAGTGTGTTGTGGGCGCTTGCAATAGTACGTATAGCGAGACCGGTTGCATCGATTCTAAGGGAGAGGCCAACGCCTAAAAAGAAGGCTTTAATGGGCCTTGCATTTAGTAAAGAGGCCGCGGCTGGTGTGCTGGTGCTCCTACTTCTTATGCTCACGCTCAACTATGTTTTGGGAACAGATTTCGTGGCTGGACCATATGCTCATGGGCCTAGAGTCTATGTGCAAGCCTATACGCCTACAAGCCTTGCCGCGGCGGGCATGGTTGTGAAGCCGGAGGGTATAGCAAGAGACTGGATTGATGCGTTAGCATGGATGCGGGAAAATCTCCCTCCATCGCCCAGTAGACCCGGAGAGCCTGGGACGGTTGTTGCCAGCTGGTGGGACTATGGTTACTGGATAACTGCTATCGCAAATAAGACTTCGCTTGCCGATAATGGGACTTGGAATTGGACCCAGATTGAGCAGATTGGACTCATGTTCATGTCCAATGAAACTGTAGCGCTAGAGATTCTGAGGAAGTATAATGTGACGCATGTCGTTGTATTCACTACTTTCAATACTCAAGGTCAAATGGTGATGGCTGGCGGTGACGAGGGGAAGTGGACTTGGATGGCTAAGATTGCTGGTCTAAATGATACTGATTTTGGAAACTATACGCTTGGATGGGACTATATAGACGCGGATAAGAATGGGCGACTAACACTATACCCATACGGAAGCGACTACACTGTCGCGAACATTAAGGGTCAAGACTCTGTACTCTACAAAATGATGACCTATGGCAGAGAGATGACCATACAAGGATATTCAAGCATTATGCTTGAGTACTTCGAGAAGGCATACTTCTCTCAAAAGCCTGGAAGCCCCAATCCCGCGCCTGGAACAAGTTACGTTCCTCTAGTCTGCATCTATGAAGTCAAATACCCGGTCATGACAGTTAGGCTCTCACAAAATAGCGGCACAGCCGGGGCTCAGGTAACGGTAAGCGGGACCTTAGAAAACATTGGCGCCCAATTTAAGATATTCTGGGATTACGTTGGAGACTGGGATGGAAGAGGCGGCCTCATCGCTGAGGGGTATGCTAAAGGTTATAAGTACTCTGCAAATGTGACGATCCCCTCCGCCCATGAAGGTGAACATTACATAATTGTTAGGGACGAGGTTAGCGGTCTTGAAAGTAGAGTTGGATTCACATTAACTCGATTAACAGGGTCAGAATAGTTCAAATATTCAAATTATTTACCGTCGTTGGGTCAAAATGCCGTAATGGATTGAGATGCGAACTGTTGAAAGGGATTTCTTAAATGCTTATTAATGCTTCTTGAGAGAAATCTAATCTGACCCATACTCTGCAAGTTGGGAGAGGGGCAATGTCGGATACTGTGACATTAACAGTAAAGGTGCCAAAGAATATTTTCGCTGAGATCGCGATAAGGGTGCCTGAGGGGGAGAGAAGCAACTTCGTAAGAGACGCTATAATCGAGAAACTTCAGCGAACACCTGCCCCGGACAAGATTCTAGAACTTGAACGGAGAATCCGCCGGATAGAGGATGACTTAGCTCAAATAAAGAAAAGTCTCGCCGACCTTGAGCTTCTAACATATGAAAGGGGTAAAGTGAATCCATATTCATTTTGCATAGACGAGATAGATCACAAAATAATGGACTACTTAACCCGCTATAAAGCAGCAACAACAACGGAGCTTTCTGAAGCATTAAAACTTAATAGGTGGCTCATACTGAACCGTTTGAAAAAGATTAAAAGAAGGGCGATGAAGCAGATTGGCGAGCCAATCGTGAATTACTTCAGGATAGAGAAATCTGGCAAAAAAAGAGCATGGTGGATCAATCAGGAATTAATCGAGATGGGTTGATAATGGATAATTGGACCGGGCCCGTGGCCCAGACAGGATTAAGGCGCCGAGCCATAAAATGGCGCGCAAGCCTCCGGAGCCGGAGATCCTGGGTTCAAATCCCAGCGGGCCCGCTTATAAGTCCAGAAGCCTCTTCAATTTCATGTGGGGAAGTGAGAGGCGGGACGTACGACTATGATGCGAGGCTTGAGCGGTATAGGCGCCTACTGCCGAAGATGCCTAACGGACAACTTGCCATCCTCTTCTTAGACCACCTTAGCAGTCTAGGCTTGAGCCTGACAGCGCTGAGCAACTATGCCAGCCACTTGGTGTCGGTTCTGCGGCCCATAGGCTTTAACCCCGGGCAAGGCGATCTGTAGTGACGTAAAGCGAGTTGTGGTCGCCATAAACCGGAACCGGCTTTGGAAGGGCTCAACCTAACACATAAAAGGATTATGCTGAAGTTCATTCAATCTGCAAAGAGTGTTCTCGTTGTTCCTAATGGTATTGACCTGAACAAGCATCTCACCAATTAAACAACCTGTAGACTTTAAAATCGCAGATACGGAAAGAGCGTTAGAACTTGAGGTACTGGTGCGGCCGCCGGGATTTGAACCCGGGTCGTCGGCTCGGGAGGCCGGCGTCCTGGACCAGGCTGGACTACGGCCGCTTATTATTTTAAGTTAAATTGTATGATTATTTGTGGGATATGCGATAAGTCTTTCGTTGCTTCAGTTCGCGATATTCTCGTATACGCGCTCTACTTCTTCAGCAACCACGTCCCAATCATATCTTTTCCTCACAGTATATTTAGCCCTTAAGCCAAGAAACTCTGCAAGTTTGCGATCGCTTAATAGATGGATTATTTTTTCCGCTAGGTCTTTTATGTCCCCTCTTCTAAAGAGGAGGCCATTTAGCCCATCGGTTATGACTTCGGGTATTCCACCGACATTGGATGCTATTACTGGCTTTCCCGCTGCCATTGCCTCAAGGAGGGTTATTCCGAAAGATTCACAGTATAGGGATGGTAGAGCAAAAATGCTGCATTGACTATATAGGGCTGGTAGTTTCTCGTCTGGAACAGGTCCGATTAGCTTGACATTATCTTTCAGATCTAGACTCTTGACAAGCATCTTGAGAAAGTCTTCCATAGGTCCTTTGCCAGCAATGATTAGACTGCAATCTGGAAATTCCTTAATAATCTCTGGCATTGCTCGAATTAGAATATGAACACCCTTTCTATACACAAGGCGCCCAACATACAAGATTTTAAGCGTCTTTCTTTGAGGATCGTCTAAACTCCCTGGACACACAAATCTGTCAGCGTCCACCCCATTGGGAATGACGAGTATTTCTTTTTCTTGTGTAAAATGTTCTATGAAATTTGCGGCTGCCCTGCTAACGGCCGTTATTACATCAGCCTTATTTATATACTTCCTATAGGGGTATAACAAATAGCTGGTAGGAATCCAGAGATACTTCTCATCACTTGCAATGAAGATTGTATGATTCGTTAAAACGGACGGTGTACCAAGCCTCTCAGCAATATTGAGCGAAATAAGAGAGGTAGGGGTAAAAGCATGATGCGCATGGACTATGCCGACTCTTTCCTTCTTAAGCACCTCTTCAAGCCTTGAAGGATTGGGGGAACAATTATGACTGGCAATGGAAAGATAGGCTCTAACGGGACAATATTTCCGCATCTTATCCGTGCGAGATGCTCATGGGAAATGACACCTGCCTTCTTAGCAATTATTATGACTTCATGACCCCTTTTATCAAGCTCTGATGCTAGCCCTGCGACATGAGATTGTACGCCGCCGATCGTGGGATAAAAGTAGTCTGTGCATAGGGCGACTCTCATCCTCTCCTCACACTCTCATATATAGACGTGTCTAGCGAAAAATATGAATGCCTCATTTATGTAAACTTTCCTTGCACGACTCATCATTTATAGAATAATAAGCTTACTTCTGACGTTACAAATTCAACTGCTATCGCCAACATCGCATTCGACTATCTCATGTGAGGAGGATGAATGATCATCAAGATCGGATGTGACTTATATAATTTATTCAGTATCAGCAGCGTCTCAGATCTCGAGGCTTATAATTTTACTCGAAGATTCAAAGCTGGAGAGTAATCCATTTATGGATGTTGCTTAATTTCTCTACCTTATGGGATCTGAGAGATTAGTCGTGATAATGGGTTCCAAGAGCGACCTATCTTTCGCCGAAAGAATTCGCGGCTTCTTGAAAGAGGAGGGCTTCAGTCTAAACTGTGAGTTCGCCGTTTCTTCAGCTCATAGGACGCCGGAATATCTTCTAGAGAAATTGAAAAAATATGAAGAATCCGGAGATAACGTAGTCTACATAACTGTTGCAGGTCTTTCTGATGCGCTTTCAGGGGTTGTCGCGGGTTCATCTACTCGCCCAGTGATTGCATGTCCGCCAGACATCGACAAGTTTGGATGGGCAAAGGCTTTCTCATCTTTCATGACGCCTAAGGGTGTCCCGGTCTTGCTTGCTTCGGGGCCGGAGAACGCTGCCTTAGCGGCTGTGAGAATTCTTTCACTAACAGTTCCACAGTTCAGGGAAGAGCTTAAAATTTATATGAGGAAGAGAAGGGAGGAAGTTTTGTCTTCAGATAGGACGGTTAGTTGATAGGCTAAACTTGAGGTGAAAAATATGGAGATAGATCCGAAAAAAGTGTTACTGTACTCAGATCTTCCATATAAACTATTGAGAAGGGGAAAGGTCAGGGACATATATGATCTTGGAGACAATCTCTTAATATTTTCGACTGACAGAATCTCCGCCTTTGATGTTGTCCTACCGAACGGGATACCCTATAAAGGTGAGTCGCTGAATCTGCTATCGATCTACTGGTTTGAACAGACCGAGAAGATTGTTCCAAACCATATTGTTAAAGTTGTCGATTCTAGGAGTGTTCTAGTCAGAAAGGCTGATCCCATACGGGTTGAGTTTATTGTGAGAGGATACCTATACGGATCGGCATGGGAACGATATAGTCGTGGAGAGGAAATTTGCGGGGTTAAGCTGCCTCCGGGACTGCGTAAAGCGGAGAAGCTTCCTAACCCTATTTTGACACCTACAACCAAGGCTGATGTTGGACATGATGTAGATATTACAATGGATGAAGCGGCTAAGATGATCGGAAGGAGTCTTCTGGATACAATTGAAGATATAAGCCTAAAGATTTATAGTGAGGCCGCAGCAAGAGCGGAATCTAGAGGAATAATCATCGCTGACACAAAGTTCGAGTTCGGCATATGCGATGGAGAACTATTCCTTATTGATGAGCTGCTGACACCTGACTCTTCACGTTTCTGGCCTAAAGACCTATACACTGTTGGTCAGGATCAGCCGAGCTTCGACAAACAATTTGTCCGTGACTACCTCACCTCAATTGGGTGGAATAAGCAGCCACCAGCGCCGAATCTACCTGATCACATCATCATTCGAACAGCGCAGAAGTATATAGAGGCATATGAGCGGCTAACTGGCATGAAGATTGATGAGGCTATCAGTAAGGCAAAGAAGGGATGAATGAGCGTTTGTCTTATGGAAATTCGAAGTATGCAGAGGCTGGCGTGGATGTAAGGAAAAAGGGGATAGAGATCTTCAAGACAACTGTTGATAACCTCTATCCAGAAGCCTTCTGCGTTGTCACCAAAGACCCTGATCTTCCAGGATATGGACTTGTCACGCATGCTGATAGTGCTGGAAGCAAACCAGTGCAGGCCTACCTTAATTGGAGAGAATCGGGTAGTCTCGAGTGGTTTAAGGGTCTCGCCCAAGATGTACTTGCAATGAATATTAACGACATCTCTTGCGTCGGCGCTAAACCCATAAATTTCGTAGATTACTTAGCGCTAAATCCATTACGCATTCCAAAAGTTGAACTTCTAAGAGTGTTAAATGAAGGTTTCAGGGAGTGTTTTGGAACGCTGGATAAGCTCGGCATGAAAATACTCTTTTCGGGTGGGGAAACAGCGGATCTACCTGATATGCTAAGAACTCTTGATATTTCTGGGGCGGTAAACGGGAGGGTAGAGCTGAAGAAAGTGATTACTGGGGTGAGAATTAAGCCTGGCGACATAATCATAGGGCTGAGAAGCGGCGGCAGAACACGATACGAAAAGAAGGAGAACAGCGGCATTATGTGTAACGGGCTTACATTGGCCAGGCTCTGCCTTATGAGTAAAGAATATCAGGAGAAGTATCCTGAAATCGTTGATCCGCAGGGTAGAGGATACTATGGCAGGTTCAGGTTTGACCAGTATCTCGATGAACTTGGTATGACTGTCGGAGAAGCCCTCCTCTCCCCTATGAGGTTCTATGCGCCTGTTATACACGAGATATTGAAGAAGTATGGGCACTATGTTTCAGGTCTAGTCCACAATATGGGCGGCGGCTTAACTAAGGGTTTAAGAATCGGGAGAAACATAAATTACGTTAAGGACAACCTGTTCGAACCTGACCCAATCTTTAAGCTTATTAAGCATGAATCCGGCGAGTCCTGGCGAAACATGTATGAGATTTATAATATGGGGGTCGGCTTCGAAATCATTGCACAACCTGAAGCGGCTGAAGAAATAATAAGCGTATGCGAGAGTTATGGACTCGAGGCAAAAGTAGTGGGGAGATGCGAAAGAAGTGACGGACAAAATATGGTGACGATAATAAGCTCTCAAGGCAATTTTCAATACAAATAAAATCTTTTTCTTTTGAAACAATCATTTAAGCAACTATTTTCCCTCAGGACATTTCATCATCGGTTTGATTCTAATTGGTCGAGAAGATTCTCTTTGGCTTTTCTCGCTTTTTCCATCACTTCTACCACATCAACTGACTTAACTTCGCGGTTTTCCATAACTATCTCCCCATTTATTATTGTTGTCTCAACATCCGCACCTCTAACAGCATAGACAAGATGACTGGCGATGTTGTAGACTGGACACAAATGAGGCTTCTTAAAATCGATTATGATTAAATCGGCTCTCTTGCCAGGCTCCAATGATCCTATCTGGTCTTCCCAACACAGCGTCTTAGCGCCCTCAATAGTGGCCATTCTTAGAACCGTTTCTGCTGGCAGTATTGTTGGATCGGCATTTATGCCTTTATGTAGTATAGCTGCGAGCTTAACTGTTTCGAACATGTCTGCAACGTTATTTGAGGACGGGCTGTCCGTGCCTAAAGACACTGTCACGTTTGACTTTATCAACTTGGTGACGGGGCAAACTCCAGAAGCCAGCTTAAGGTTAGAGACTGGGTTATGTGACACCTTCACCCCTCTCCTTCTTAGAACTTCAATATCCTTGTCCGTTAAGTGCACGCAATGAGCGGCGACTACATCTGGTCCCAAAACTCCAAGCGAATCTAGGTAATCAACCACACCGTCTTTAATACGGATTCCAAATGCTTCCTCAACTTTTTTTGGTTCATCAATTGTCTCGGCGATATGCATGTGCCAAATAATTGGATTTTCTGCAGACCCATATTTCTCATTTAATTCGGCAGTCCATGATCTGATCTCCTGAAGGTATTCTGGGCTAACCGTGTACGGGGCATGTGGATCAACACTTATACGTATTGTGCCGCCCATTTTACCATGCCACATTCTTGTCAGCTCTTCAAGGTCTCGTCTATCACTGTCTCTATGCCAAGATAGGCAGCCGTGACCCACAACGCCTCTAACCTTAGCCTCTGCGAAGGCTCTAGCCTCATTATACTCCCCACGGTAAAAATACATGGTGTTAATTGTTGTCGTGCCAGTCATTATCGACTCAACCGCTGTTAGAAGCGCCCCAACATATATATCATAACCAGTCATATGCCTCTCGATAGGCCAAATCCAATTCTCAAGCCACTCTCTAAGAGGATAATCATCCGCATATCCCCTTAGTAAACTCATTGCGGCGTGCTGATGAGTGTTGATAAGCCCGGGCATCACCACCCTCCCTGCGGCGTCGATTTTCTCATAGCCAGCATATTTACGTTTAAGGTCTCTTTCTTCGCCTACGTCTATAATCGTGTCACCCTGGATCGCGACTGCACCATTTGTAATTACTCCTTTAACGCCCATCGAAACTATCGTTCCGCCAATTATGAGAAGATCCATACTCGATTCCTTCTCATTCACTTTCTATTAACCTGAGATACGCCGAAGATATTAAAATCATTTACATTGGGCATCATAAATCCTTGGAAGCAGTCACCGTTGAAGGGATAATGTTTTAAGGATATTAATTTAAAGTGTCTAGGAGATGGGCATGCTGATAATAATATGCGGCCTTCCAGGAACTGGTAAGAGCACTCTCGCCAAGCTTTTGGCCGGGGAGATGGGTGCGGATGTCTTGAGAACAGATATTATAAGGAATGAAATGTTCAAAGAGGCGACACTGGACGAGGTTTTGATGTCAACCGATCCGATGCAGTACAATCTAGAGCAGGTCTTCAATGGACAAAGGGTCATACCTTCTGAATATCAGAACATGATATGGCGGCAGAAACAGATGGTATATGATGAGCTGCTGCGAAGGACTGAGTCGCTATTGAGGAGAGGTCGAACTGTTATTTTGGACGGAACCTTTTACAGACGAGACTTAAGAAATCAGCTATACTTGATGGCTAAAGCTGAAGGGGTTCCAGCATACGTGATCGAATGCCGCTGCCCAATACGTATATTGAGGTATAGATTTAACATGAGACAGCGAATTCCCGACGACGCCTCACACGCGAGTAGCATGAAGGTCTATCGAAAGGTAAAGAGTGTTTATGAGAGCCCAGCGTTGGACAATGTACCTCTAATCATTTACGATTCCGGAAGGCAGAGGGCTAAAACCCTAAATGTTGCTGAAGGAGATGGTGGTGCAAAAGCAATCTTAGACATAATTAAGAGGAACCAATTGGAGGAGTTATCGCATTAGGTTTGCATACTCGAGGCTCAGGTCAAAGTATCTCTTGGCGGTGTCTCTAGCTTCCTCCTTTTCCTGATCAGGTATATGAGGGTCGGCGAGCTTGAAACTCGTCACTTTCCCCCTCACATAGGCTCTGTAACATTTGTAGAATGGTAGAACGTCCAAGAAGTCTTGGCTTTCACCGCTTAGCTCCAAATATCTGTCAAGAAAAACGTTCGCAAGTTTATCCTTTCCCTTAAACTCTAGATCCATCAATAGGAATGCAATATCCGAAGCAGTATCTGAGCATCTAAACCTCCTATTGAATTCTATTGCATCATAAATGTAGATTTTGTCGGCGATGAAGATGTTTCCTGAATGAAGATCTCCATGGCACTCTCTAATCTTGGACGTTTTCATTCTCATCCTAAATAGGTGCCGCCTGTTTCTCAAGAACCAATCGACCCTTTCACGTATGAGCGTGTATTCGTATTCAGAAATTGTCTTTCCTATGAAATCTCTTGTCTGTTCAAAATTCTCTACCCAATTGTACGTGATAGTCGATAGAGATCCATATCTTCGAATTTCATTATTGGTTTCCGCGGATCTGTGAAAAGCGGACAGAATAGAGGCCATCTCCTCAATATGTGATACTGCAACTCTATTTTCACTTAGCATCTTAGACATTAAGGCGTCCTGCGGCATCTCCCTCATTTTTAAAGTATATTCCACAATTCTCCCATCACCGCTAATCTTCACTGCACCACTCCGAACCGTTATCGGAAGAACAGCGATATACATATCTCCACAGAGCCTACGATTAAGCCTAAGTTCCTCATAGCAGTAGTACCTCCTCTTCCTCAACGTTGTGAAGTCAAGAAAGCCGAAGTCGACTGGTTTCTTAATCTTATAGGCATATTTCCCAGTTAAGAAGACATAGGAAATGTGTGTCTGAACAAGCCTAATATCATCAACTTTCTCATCGTAGGATTCCGTATTTTTTAAAGCCTGAATCAGAATGTCCTGCTGCACGGTTAATATTGGCCAATTTACTGATTTTAAACTTTCCAATTGCTCATTAGGGTTTAGTTGTGTTATCTGTAATTAATGAGAAAGTTTTTTAAATAAAAAGAAGGAAATAACTCTGAATAAAAAAATGAGGATATAGAAAATGGTCAAGGGATTTCTCGGAAAGGTTTTACTAGTAATTTTAGTGTTCATTCTAATGCTTCCATTAATTGCCATCCCTATAGATGCGCAGCAGGTTCCGAATGGCCCTTGGGTTGACAAGGTCGTATTCTCTTCTGTCACAGACAGTGCGCAAGCAATAACTATGCTTGAGGCAGGTGATGCTCACGCATACTATTTTGCTCTGGTAGATGCCCAGTTATTCCAAAGAGTTCGAAGGTCAACAAGCCTATGGTATGCTCTATCCTATGGAACATATAACGAATTTACTTTCAATCCGGTGGGTCCAGAGTTTCCAACCACAGGAAAATTAAACCCATTCTCAGTTCCAAGAATTAGAGAAGCTATGAACTATCTCATAGACCGAGACTATATAGCAAATGAAATTTGCGGAGGACTAGCCGTCCCAAGATATACAGTGTTGACGCCATCATTTCCCGACTACGCCCGCCTAATAGACGTATGCAAGAAGATTGAGCTGCAATACGCGTATAACTTTGATAAAGCTAAGGCGATAGTGACAGAGGAAATGCGGAGGCTAAACGCCACTCTCGTTGGCGGAAAATGGTACTATAAGGGAGAGCCAGTTACAATAATCCTGCTTATTAGAACAGAGGACGAAAGACGCCAGATGGGAGATTATCTAGCCAACCAATTGGAGCTATTAGGGTTTACTACTGATAGACAATATAAGAGGAGTGCTGAGGCAGCTCCAATATGGCAGGGAGATCCGAAACTGGGTCTGTGGCATATTTATACTGGAGGATGGGTAACTACAGCTATATCGAGAGATCAATCTGGCAACTTTGAATTCTTTTATACTCCGCGAGGGTTAGCGATTCCGCTCTGGCAAGCCTATACTCCAGATCCGGAATTTGATAATATTGCCCTTAGGCTAACAAAGCGAGACTTTGGATCATGGGAAGAAAGAAATGAACTTATGGCACGTGCGCTTGAACTATCGATGAAGGATTCTGTAAGGATATGGGTTGTTAACAGGATTAGCGCATGGGTGGCGAGAAATGAAATAATACAAACCTATGATCTTGCCGGAGGATTCTATGGTGCAAGGTTATGGCCCTATACTATCAGATATAAAGGTCAGATTGGAGGAACCGTTAAAATAATAACGCAGGCTGAGATACCGGGAATTGATCCTTGGAACCCCTTAGGAGGAAGCAACTGGGTATACGACACAATGATATATAGGGCAACGTTTGATCCGGCTGCTATGCCAGACCCCTATACTGGATTATTCTGGCCAGTGAAATTTGTCAGTGCAAAAGTATACGCTAAGACAGGAACTCCCATGACTAAGACCTTAGACTGGGTTACACTTAGCTTTGTAGATAAAATTGAAGTTCCTACTGATGCATGGTACGGTTGGAATGCGACGACTCAACAGATAGTGTATGCTCCTCAAGGATTAGAGGCGACAGCAAAGGTTGTAGTTACCTTTAGGAGTGACCTCTTCCAGCAGAAATACCACGATGGCACAAACATTTCGCTGGCTGATTTCATATTCAATTACATTATTACCTTTGATCGAGCTGATAAAGCAAGTCCTGTCTATGATGAATCATACGTTTCCACCGCAAAGGCATTCATGAGCTACTTCAAAGGGTTCAAGATAATCAGCCAGAACCCACTTATATGCGAATTCTATACAGACAATGTGTATCCAGATGCTGAATGGGTAGTTGCTGATGTTACAGGCTGGTTCGATCCAACAGCAGCCTTCGGCCCATCACCTTGGCATATCGTAACCATAGGGTTGCTCGCGGAAGAGAAGGGTCTCGCAGCCTTCACTAGTGCCAAAGCAACAAAGCTGAAGGTGGATAGGCTAAACTACATAGCTGGCGGGACGCTCACAACGCTTATGAATATGCTCACCGAGGCTATCAGCAAGAAATACATTCCATATGAAAACGTACTCAAGAATTACCTTACTCAGGACCATGCATTAGCTAGGTATCAAGCTCTCAAATCATGGTATGAGAGGCGAGGACATTTCTGGGTGGGTGATGGACCCTTCTACTTAAAGACTGTTAATCCAACCGCCCATATTGTCGAGATTGAAGCAAACAGGGAGTACTCTGACAGAGCTGACAAATGGGGAGGGTTCGGAGAGCCGAAGTTGCCAGAAATTACTATAGAAGGTCCCATCAGAGTAATTGGAGGACTGGGCGCAAAGTTTAACGTAAAGATAACTACGAAAGGTACTGCCTACAAGGTATCTGAAATAGAGTCTGTGAGCTATTTGGTTGTGGATGCTAGCGGAAAAGTGGGGCTAGTCGGTAAAGCTGAGCCCGTCGAAGACGGTTTGTGGACTGTGGGGCTTGAGGCTGCAGATACATCCGCTCTACCTTCCGGATCCAGTAAGTTGCTTGTTGTGGCTTCATCTAAGCTTGTGAGCATACCATCTATGAAGGAAGCATCCTTTGTGATGCTTTCTCTCGATGCATATATCGGTGAAAGGATCAGCAGTCCCTTAGCTCAGGTTCAGGCAAAGATTTCCACACTAGAGGGCTCGGTGAGTAGCTTAGAGCAACAAATCAAATCTTTGCAATCTTCGGTTTCAACTATGAATACGTTTCTAATGGTGTCAATTGGTATTGCAGTTTTTGCGGTGGCACTTGCTGCATTTTCAATTATAGTCAAAAAGAAATAAAAACCCCGTGTATCTCTTCCCCTCCTTTTTTTATCGCGAAAAGTTTTTATTTTCACCGGATTATCTTAAAAGGACTATTGAAAAGGCTATGGGGAATGAGTTGGATCGTGGAAGATATAGATTTGCAAAATATGTGTTTACACGTGCATGTTCCCTCCTACTAGTTGTGATTATGGCGGTGTATCTAACGGTTCTGATCGCAGGAATGGGTGGTTACGTGGACCAGATCATTAAGAATGATATTTTATACAATATTGGTGTGGAAGTAAATCAGAATCCAGCATATAGATCGTTAACGCCGACTGAGAGGAGAGAGCTTATGGATAAAATGTACGAACAAGCTATAAGGGCATTGGGACTTGATACGCCTTTTGAATATAGAAGTTACCAGTATTTGATTCAGGCAATAACGTTGGATCTTGGAAGAGCAATGTATTTGACGAGCCCTACAGGATCCAGTAGCGTGAGAAACATAATCCTTGAAAGGCTTCCAGTAACAGTGCTACTTTTCACGACTATAAACATGATTCTTTTCTTTATGTCATTATTTTTCGGACTATATGCTTCGAGAAGATATGGAGGCAAGTTCGACAAGATCATAATAATGCTTTCACCATTATCCTCAATACCGGGCTGGTTCTATGGAATCTTTCTCATTATAGTCTTCGCTTCAATCCTACATATTCTACCATATGGCGGTCTTGTCGATGTCCCTCCGCCTCAAGACCCACTCAACTATGCCATAAGCGTACTTAAGCATATGGTGCTTCCAGTCTTCTCATGGTTAATAAGTTACTCATTCATACAGATCTATGTAAAGAGAACATTCTTTCTTATGTTTTCTCAGGAAGATTATGTTGAATTGGCAAGGGCTAAAGGATTACCTTCAAATGTGATCGAGCGGAGATATATTTTGAGGCCCACGTTGCCGCCCATAATGACTGAGTTTGCTCTAACCCTTATAAGCTCTTGGATGGGTGCAATAGTTACTGAGAGGGTCTTCAATTGGCCTGGAATAGGCACATTGTTTTATCAAGCAGCAACAATGTTCGACTCGCCTGTAATTATTGGGGAGGTGGTAATATACGCCTATCTATTAGCGGTCACAGTTTTCATTCTCGATATGATATATGCGCTAGTTGACCCCCGAATAAGGATGGGAGCGAAATAAGGCTTGTCTTACAAATTAAGGGATCAGATAAAAGAGATATTCCAGTATAAGTTGGCATTAGCAGGGATCGGGATTCTTCTAATATTGATCGGAATATCTGTTTACGCAGTAGTAGCGATACCATACGATGTAGCAACTTATCTGTGGCGTGGCGGGGAGGGAATTTGGCTAGATTGTCCGAAAAATGCGTTGCCTTCGTGGATAAGTCTTTTTTCAGCAAAGAAAATCCCTGAAACCATAGTACTCGACACACAGAAAGGACAAGTTGGCGTGACGAAGATCATTTTCCCTATAACTGCGAATATGAGCAAATTGAGAATAGAATTTAACTTCTATTACGATTATGATGACTTTCCAAGCGAAATAAATCTCTTCTATACTGCAATCTATAATGAGCGGTCTCCTCTAGTAACTATATATTGGACAAAACCCACGGGTCAGCAGATCAAGATAATCGATATGGTTTTGAAAAAGAGTGGAGCATACTACCTCTCAATCGATGCAGTGCTTGCAAACACACTCCAATCTTACCTAACGCAAAAAACTGGGACAGAGCCAGAATACGCCGTGGTTCCCGTAATTGGATTGTTTGCTGTAGAAGATTCCTCCGTCTTAAAAATAAGTACAGTAACACCATTGAAGGGCAAATACAACGTTGTAATTGAAGGCACCCTCTTTGAGGAGAACTCTAATGTTGATGTTAAACTTGTGGTCTATGGAAAAATATACGGGCTAGCAGGGACAGATCATCTAAGAAGAGATCTGAGCATTGCTCTATTATGGGGGACACCAATAGCCTTATCGTTCGGAGTGGTTGCAGCGCTATCCATAGCAGTTATTCAGATGATTATTGCGGCCTTAAGTGCTTGGTTCTTAGGAAAAGTTGATTTCACATTCCAGAAGATCACAGAGATAAATATGATCCTGCCGTTTCTCCCAATATTGATAATGTTATCTGTCTTCTACAGCTTCAGTATATGGATGCTTCTAATCGTTGTGATCGCGCTAAACGTTTTTGGCTCGGGAGTAAAGACCTATCGGGCCGTTTTTCTGCAGATAAAAGAGTTTCCATACATAGAGGCGGCAAAGGCCTATGGAGCAAGTAGTCTCAGGATTATCTTCCTTTATATGATTCCAAAGATTCTGCCTACAATCATACCTAACCTTGTCATGTCCGTTTCGAGTTTTGTTTTTCTAGAGGCTGCAATGGCGCTGCTCGGTCTCGGCGATCCCATGGCGCCCACATGGGGAAAAATTATTGATGATGCCTACTCCTCGGGGGCCCTTTACAAGGGATATTACTATTGGGTTCTGGAGCCATCATTTCTGCTTATTCTAACTTCTTTGGGATTCGCATTACTAGGATTTGCCTTAGACAAAATATTCAACCCCAAGCTGAGGGAGATGTGAGCAGCATATTCCTAGAAGTCAAAGACCTGTACATGTACTATCGCACCAGAATGGGGCCGCTAAGGGCAGTGGATGGCATCTCTTTCAACGTGGAAAGGGGAGAGTCGATAGCGTTAATCGGAGAATCTGGATGCGGAAAAACCTCCTTGGCGAAATCATTGATACGTCTCCTTCCAAGGAATGTTGAGTTATATAAGGGATCGATATGCCTAGACGGTGTAGACATAATGACTTTAGATGACGCTGAATTCAGAAGAACCATACAATGGCAAAGGATCTCAATGGTTTCCCAGGCAGCTATGAATTCTCTTAACCCAGTGATAAAGGTGGGCGAACAAGTCGCTGAGCCACTAATAGTGCATAAAGAAATGGATAAGAGATCTGCAATGGAAAGAGCAAGAGAAATCTTCTCCCTTGTCGGCATTCCTGAAATATTCATTGACAGGTACCCATTTGAATTAAGTGGTGGAATGAGGCAGAGGGTAGTAATAGCGATGGCTTTGGTAATGAATCCGGAAATAATAATTCTTGATGAGCCTACCTCCGCCCTGGATGTCTTAACACAGGCAAATATAATGAATCTGCTTAAGAAGATAAGGAGAGAATCAAAAATCAATTATGTTTTAATAACGCATGATGTTGGGTTATCAAGTGAACTTGCGGACAAGGTAGCGGTAATGTACGCTGGACAGATAGTTGAGTTCAGCGATGCTGATCGCTTCTATGCATCCCCCCTTCATCCTTACTCACAAAAATTGATGGCGAGTGTACCGACACTTAGACAGGACAAGATGCCGCAATTTATTCTCGGGGTTCCAATAAGCCTCATTAATCCGCCTACGGGTTGCAGATTTGCTGAGAGATGCCCATCAAGAATGGAAAAATGCAGGGAAGACCCTCCCCTAAATGAGTTAGGGAAAGGGATGTTTGTCAAATGCTGGTTATACTCAGGGCAGGGGAAAGAATCAAGTGGGTAATGACGTCCTTTTGTCCGTGAAAGATTTGCGAAAGTGGTACAGAATAAAGAGAGGTCTATTCGGTAGGGTAGATTATGTGAGGGCCGTTGATGGTGTAAGTTTTGACCTAAGAAGGGGAGATGCAGTCTCCCTTGTTGGGGAAAGCGGTAGTGGAAAGACAACGTTAGGTAGAACCATACTCGGGCTTGAGAAACCCACGTCAGGCACGATATCATTTGATGGAAAGAATTTGACAACATTCGATCAAAAGACGCTGGCTTGGTACCGAAAGGACACCGGATTTGTTCAACAAGATCCATACGGCGCTTTACCCCCATTCATGACTGTGCAACGAATTCTAGAGGAGCCTATGATCATAAATAACATTAGCAAAGATGAAAGGCGTGAAAGGGTTTTCAAGGTTCTAAATGAGGTTAAGCTTACACCAGTAGAGGACTTCTTGAGAAAGTATCCGCACATGCTGAGCGGCGGGCAACAACAAAGGGTGGTTATCGCCCGCGCCATGATACTAAATCCAAAGCTCATAATAGCAGACGAGCCTGTATCAATGCTTGATGCTTCTGTCAGGATTGAAATACTAACCCTGCTGAGAGAACTTCAAAAGAGACATGACCTCAGCATAGTTTATATCACGCATGATCTTTCAACAACCCGATACTTTTCAGAGTGGATTTATGTGATGTATGCCGGAAAGATTATAGAGAAGTCGCTGACGGGAGAGCTGCTCAAGAGTCCGCTCCATCCATACACAAGAGCTTTGCTTCAAGCTCTACCAGACCCAGACGCAGAAAATAGATTCACATATAGGGAAATCCCGCTTGGAGAGCCTCCCAGTCTGATAAATCCCCCTGCTGGATGCAGGTTCAACCCAAGATGTACATTTGCAATAAAGGGACTGTGCGACATGAAGGAGCCGCCCGAAATCATGGTTGAGAAAGATCACCTTGTGAGTTGCTGGCTATATGAGAAACATGAAAAGTAATCCATACAATTGGATAGTCATAAGTGCAATACTAGTTATTCTTGGATTTATATTATCTTTCTTGATGGTTATAAATGTGCTTGAGAAGAGTTTTTTCCTTTCCTTCTTATCTTACGCAATCTCTTTTGCAGGTCTTACGCTAGGGCTGTTCGCCATACATGACATTATATCGACGGAGAAACGGAAAAGCGAAGCCGAAAGATAGAAGGTTTCCATTCTTAATAGTCAACTTTTCGGCTTGGAGGCGCAAATCTCATAAGTCTTCTCAATGATGAGAGTTTCTCCTTGTTTCCAAGTCGGGCGATTTCAATGCATTCACGCAGGACCTGAATTGACTCATCCATTGCCCCTCTATCAACCGGGAATGGGACACCATCTTTCCCTCCATAAGCAAAAGAATACTTGACCGGATCTCTCCAGCTAGGTCTCTCGCCGTATATAAGCTCCGCAATTAATGCCAAACCCCTCACCGTCGCTGGACCGACACCTTTGATGCCTAGTAGATCTTCATAATTGCTTGGTTGGAACTCGTAGACTCTTTCAAGGGTTTTCCAATTAATAGTGGATGGCAAATAAAGGTAGGCCATAGACGATTTTTTAGGTTCAGGATCAGCGTCTACCCGAATCCACTCTTGCAGCGATCTTTGATACGCTGGGCGTATGGACTTAAGCATTTTTATTATCTTCCACGGTCTTTCCTTCGCGATGTCAACCGAAGCCTTTCTGCAACCCTCACTTTCCATGGCAGTCATATTCAGCGTTATCTCTCTTCTCTTATCTCCAACAATCGCTTCATGAGGCTCCTCAACAAAGCTTTCTAGATTTTTTGACAGCCAATGATATCTCCTTGCAGTTCGATCATCCAAGCTCATGCCCTGCTGCACAACGGCCCAAGACCCATCTTCTATAACGAAGAATGCATGGTGATAAAGTTTATAGCCGTCTTGGACAGCTGCGTTATCCACCTTCGCGCTCATACGACTTGCATACTTTAACCTGAAGATTTCCTGGGATGAGAGACCGAATTTTTCGCCTACACTCTCTAACTCAGAAAGAGTATTTTTCGAAGATTTTCCCTTACCGCCGCAGACCACAACCCCAAGCTTCTCGGGATCGATCGCGGATTTTAAGACGCCTGTTGCAACCGTTGTTACACCTGACGAGTGCCAATCGTAACCTAAAACGCAGCCCAATGCCTGAAACCAGTATGGGTCTGAGATCCTTTCAAGGAAGGCATCTCGTCCAAACTCGTCGATCAGAACTGTCACTATACCCTCTGCTAATCGGATCATCCGCTTCACAAGCCATTGTGGAGCATGCCCATTATGTAGCGGAAGCTCAGCGAATCCTGTCCGCCTCATTATATCAACTCTTAACTATAAGGAAGAAGCATCATAACTAAAATAATAAAATTCCACCCTTAAAGGTTAGCGGATCCGCGGGGCCTTAATAGGCGTCCCTCTCTATCTATCTCTCCAAGCCTAATTCTAGTCGAGGAGATTGGTATATGATTCTCGGCTGGAACCATATTGATTACAACAACCTCGAGAGGCGCCAGACCATACGACTTTCTGGCCTCGTTTATCCTGTGCGCCATGGGCTCGGTCTCCTGACTGACAACGATTGCCTCCAGCTCGCCGCTGATGGCTGCAGGCCCATATGGATCATCTATGGGTGTAACCTTAAAACGCCCACCAAAACCCATCCCTTCAAGATAACGTGTTAACTCCTCAAGCCGCTCAGAGTATGGTGCGATCTCATGGTTCTTCAGAAGCCGCTTTGCGAAATCATCGGTGACGAGACCTATCCAAACACTCTCTCCGACCTCGAAAGCCTTGTTCAGCAATGCCAAATGCCCCTTGTGAAGCTCGTCAAATGTTCCGCCCACGCCTACAAGCCTAAACTTCTTCAAGGCTCAATCGCTCACGTCGCTTTTCCAGCCAACCTTACGTTGATGGTGTTAGGAATCGCTATTATTTCTTCCTTTCAAATAATACATACCTATACATACTTTTCCAAGAAAATTCTTATAAGTTCATTCTCTGCCAAACATATGGCTCGTCTAGGTCTAAAGGTGAAACCATTGCATGAGATCGAGAGCATGAGGGAAGGGCAAAATCAGGAAAAAAGCGTTGCGGTAGGGGAAATGTACTCCTCCATGTCGAATGCACTTAAATTATCACTGATATCCATCAACGCCGCACTTTATGCCGTGGCTATATCTGTTACATCTCCGATTCCGACGCCATGGGGGGTGGGCCACTTTAGACCCGGCGTAGTTATACCGGCGTTCTTTTCTCTCGTCTTCGGCCCGCTGGTTGGAGGCTTAGGCGCCGCTATAGGCTGCTTTATTGGAGACTTTGCACTCTCATTCTTCGGTTTAACAAACCCGTTACTTAGTCTTATAGCAGGAGTTCCAGGAAACTTTTTTGGCTTCTATCTTCTTGGATGGCTCATAACCAAGAACCGGTCACTCTCCTACTTCATTATTGCTAACCTTATAGCCTTGATCGTTGGAAATCTCATAGCCGCACTCGGAGTCCTAGCATATTTTTGGTTCATAGTTCCAGACTGGGCTGTATGGCCACTAGAGCTTAAAGCCACTGTAGTATCAGGACTCACAATCTTCTGGGTGACGACAATGGTGATATTCGTTGTCCCACTTGTTCCTATCCTTGTTGCCTACATAGAGCCTAGGCTCGAGAGAATAGGAGTTAAAGGGCTCTATAATCTTGAATGGAATGAATCCTCCTGCCTGCTTAGATCGTCCGGGTTTGTTGCAGCATTTTTAGCACTTATATATTTTGTGGTCACGTTTGTTCCCGGTGGAAAAAATCTCTTCGCTGGAGTAGTCCCGCCTGAACTAATACTGATCTCTGCGGTAATAGTCCTCATTTCCGGCGCATTATTCGCGGTCTATGCAAAGAAGATTGTTAAACCAGAAACCTAACACTTCAATATGGCTTTTCGAAACGGATCGGATGGGAGGATTAGATCTGATTGATCTTGGGAGTAGACATTGGTGCGAGCACCGTAAAGCAGATTCTCCTAGATGGATCGGAGATTATTTTTAAGGGATTCTGCGAATTAAGCGGTGAGACCTTCGATCTGAAGAGTCTTCAGAACATAATCTCCGAGGCTGAGCGAAGATACGAAATCAAACTGGTGGCGCTCTCAGGCGGAGGTTCTAGAATGATTAATGAAAGTCCCCTAGGAAAGACAGTGATAAAAGTGGATGAAATATCGGCTATAGGAATAGGCGGCTTGCGATTAACGGGAAAGGATAAGGGGCTGGTCGTGAGTGCTGGTACAGGAACCGCAATGGTCGCCGTCTATGAAAATGGAAGAATCATAAAGCATGTTGGAGGGACGGGCGTAGGCGGCGGAACTCTGCTCGGTCTTTCTAGGAAATTGATCGGCGTAGGTGACTTCAGTCTGCTTGAGAGAATCGCCTCTCAGGGGAGAGCGGGAAAAGTGGACCTAACAGTCTGTGACATTGCAGGTGGACCAGTAGGAATAATCCCCGCAGATGCAACAGCCTCAAATTTTGGAAAGGTTTCAGCTGACTCGTCTAAGGAAGATATTGCAGCAGGCATATTTAATATGGTTTCGCAGGTCATTGGGGTTCTCGCCGCCATGGCTGCAAAGGCATATGGGCTGGAGAATGATGTGATTCTCACCGGGGGACTGGCAAGGAGTAAGCTAATCACGCAAAACGTTACAACGACGGCTAATCTCTTCGGCGTTAAGGTCAATGTGCCAAAAGACCCTGAATACTGCGCGGCGGTCGGCGCGGCGCATTATGCTCTAACCAAAAAATTAGATGAAAAAGATGAGAATATCATGAGAACAAAAATAGGCTCTGATGATAGATGCTTTAGCGTAAAGTTTTAATGCAAGTATCTGGGAATTTGCTTAGCAGCCATCTAGGAAAGTTTGAGGAGACTTGTGTTTGACTGACGGTTCACTCCTTGATAGGAAAGTTGAAGTTCTATTGAAGTTAAGGAAGTATAGGCTTTTGGAGAGGGAGGAGTCTGAGGAAGGAGCCTTCCTGAAGGTTGAGAGCCCGAGAGGCAAGAGGCTGCTGGTCTGGGCATTAAAGGGTGTTGATACGATAGGCATAAAATACATTAATATGCTATCCAAGAAAGTTAAGAGCCTTGGGTTTGATGGTGGGGTCCTGATCTCTACAGGAAAGTACACGTACTCCGCGAAGTCAAATGCTAGAAAGCGCGGGATAGAACTTGTTCCACCAAACTTCCCCTCATTCGATATATTTGAGCATTTTCTCGTCCCCAAACATGAGATACTTTCGCCCGAGGAGAAGGAGGAAGTCCTCAAGAAATACAAGGTTGAACCTTATCAGCTGCCCCTTATAAAGGTATCGGATCCAATCGCTAAAGTGATAGGGGCTAGGGTCGGCGATCTCGTAAAGATCACTCGAAAAAGCCCGACAGCTGGCGAGTATATTTCTTACCGATATGTGGTTGAGGGTTAATGGGAGAATGCCGACTCCACTTCGGTTCAGATCCCCATTTTGATCTCGTATAATATGACAAGGGCTTCTCCGAGGGGTATTCCAAGCTTAACTGCGAGTTTTCTAGGTGTTAACTGGGGAAGTTCATTCAACATTTTCTCGGCAACGTATGCTTTATGATATCTATACATTGGCATCGAATGTACCGTCTCAACAAGGATTGGCCAAAGCGGATCATTCAAGTATTTCTCAATTTCGTCGCTCATACTTGCAATCTCCAGATAGTCTATTTCACCATCAACCCTGTTCACCACATCCAAAGATTTTTTGATAAGTCCTCTTCTGGCTTTACTGCTCGCCTTTGCTTTTTA
Source organism: Candidatus Bathyarchaeota archaeon (assembly GCA_025059045.1). Classification (NCBI taxonomy): domain Archaea; kingdom Thermoproteati; phylum Candidatus Bathyarchaeota; species Candidatus Bathyarchaeota archaeon. The sequence goes on from JANXEA010000007.1 coordinate 46,456, forward strand.
CTGGTCTAAAATAGTACCTAGGCCACTGCGGCCATGTCGCTGGGGCTGTGGTCTCAAATTCAACCTCAAGCTCCATCCCTATCTCCGCATCATTGTTCGGCAAGCCCTTTATTATGCCGGGAAGCCTAGGTCCATCCTCGAGCTCGACGATACCATAGACGTATGGAGCTAAGTGTTGAAACTCTTCTGGCGCAACATAGATGACGGTGTAGGTTATGAGCTTCCCACGAGTCTTAATCTCGGTCCAACCCATTTCCCTGGAATCACATTTAGGGCAAATCGGTTTTGGCGGTATGATTTTTAAGCCGCAATGCTTGCACTCGGCTGCCATCAGCTTCTTCTCGCCGATGAATTTATAGAATTGCTCAATCGTTAAAGGAGATACAACATTTTCCATTTTTTCCTCACCTCCTATAAATGTGCACAAAGCATGTTGCGCCGCTACCGCCTATATTATGTGTTAACCCTATTTGGCAATCGTCCACCTGCCTCTTATCTGCCTCTCCAGTTAACTGTAGGAAGATTTCGTATAGCTGAGCGACGCCAGTTGCGCCTACCGGATGCCCCTTAGCCTTGAGGCCGCCACTCGTATTGACGGGCAACTCGCCTTCAAGCGTTGGTGCGCCGTCCTCAATGAATTTCCCTCCCTCCCCTTCACTGCAGAAGCCAAGATCCTCATATGCGATGAGCTCCGCTATTGTGAAGCAATCATGCACCTCGGCTACGTCAATATCCTGAGGCTTGACCCCTGCCATAGAATATGCCTCGCTTGCTGCTAACCTAGCCGCTTTGATGCTTGTCAAATTTTCCCTCTCATAAAGACCTAAGCAGTCGGTTCCATGTCCGGACCCTATTATGTATATGGGATCATCCGTGAACTTCTTCGCGATCTCAGGCCTGGTAAGAACTGCGCAGCTAGCTCCATCTGAGATCAGTGAGCAGTCGTATAGCTTGAGTGGATCAGCGATCTTTCTTGATTCAAGAACCTTGTCAACCGTAACTTCTTTTTGCATGTGCGCCTTGGGATTCAGGCTCCCATTATGATGATTTTTAACAGCTATAAGAGCCATCTGCTCCTCAGTAGTCCCATACCTGTACATATGTGCCCTAGCCATTAAGGCGAAGAGCCCTGGGAATGTGACGCCATTCCACTGCTCAAATGGGAAGTCTGCGGCCATGCCCAGATACTCGGTCGCCTCTGCTGTGGACCTTTTTGTCATCTTCTCGAAACCGCCGACCAAAACGACATCAACTAGACCGGAGAGAATGCTGAAGATCCCGAGCCTTATCGCGGCGCCCGAAGATGCGCAGGCAACCTCAGTCCTTACAGATGGAACGGGTAGAAGCCCTGCCCACTCTGAGGCAAGGGGAGCCAAATGGCCTTGATGTTCAAAAGACTCGCTCATAACACCAATAATCATTGATTTTATGTCCCTTCTCGGATTGAGGTTTGGGCACCTATCAAACGCTTCCCTAACAGCCTCAGCAAACAACTCCCTCCCAGTCAGATCCTCCATCTTACCGAACCTTGAAATACCAGCCGTCACAACTGCCGCAAGGGGTCTTCCTCTCATATTTTTTCCTCCCAAGACTTGACTTTCTAGATGATTTTCTATGCTAATTCAACTTTGACGAATATATTCTTACTGTAAATATCTGCTTTCACACTTAACAGATTAACATTAAAGAGTTGAATACCTGGGGAAATGATGCCCAGGTCATGTGATTCTTCCTTAATGGGTGGAGATCGCCCTAACCAAGGCTTTTGGAACATTAAACTAATAAAACACTTCATTTACTGAGATATCTAGACCGCATGTAAGCCCCGGTGGCTTAGTGGGTTAGAGCAACGGCCTTGTAACAAAACGCAGGAGAGCCGTGGATCGCGGGTTCAAATCCCGCCCGGGGCTCCATTACCTCTAGCTCTGAAGCCTTTTCCATACCCTCGATTTTAAAGTCCTATAGGATTGAATGCTCGTGAATTAAAGGACATACATTGATGCACTAAGAGACTTGAGACTGCACGTTTCTATTGGGAAGCCATACGCCAAATTTTCAGATGGAGTTTAGTATTTACTGGGTGCAAAATAAGGGGTCTGTGACCAATTTAATGATATGTTGAATTTCGGCTATCAAGTTAGTCTGCGACACTTGTCTTAAGGGTAGGCTGGAAGTTGGTAAGCCTAAAAAGTATGAGCCTAAACTGGGAAAAGAGAAGGCGGCTTATTTTGAGGCATAACTTTTATGTATGCGTTTGATATCTTTTGTTTACGGTGGCGAATTTGGCTCTTAAGCCTTTAGCCGTAAGAATCCCAGAAGAAATAGAGAAGGAGATTCAAGAAGTGGTTGAACGAGAAGGTTTGGATAAGGCTACGGTTGTTAGGACGCTTCTTGAGTTGGGTATTGGTGAATGGCGTAAACAAACAGCCCTAGAGCTGCTACGTGATGGAAAAGTAACTTTTGCTAAGGCTGCTGAGATGGCTAAGCTTTCCCTTTGGGAGTTTGGCGACTTGGTGAAGCAGCGCAATGTTGAGTGGGTTAGATATTCGCCAGAAGAAATTGAGGAGGATTTTAAAGAGGCTTCTGCGGCGGCAGAGTAGAAATGAAGCCGCTTGTGTTCAATTCGACTCCATTAATTTATATAACGAAGATTGGGTTGAGCAGAATTTTTGAAGAATTAGAAGGCGAAAAGTTAACTTCTCCTAGAGTTAAATGTGAGGTTGTGGATGAAGGCAAGCGTAAGGGCATCGCAGATGCAATCATTTTAGAAAGACTATTTCAAAAGTATGTTTTTAAGATTGTGAAACCTGGAAATGCAAGCCTCTTGGAAACCCTTTTGCAAACGAGGGGTCTTCATGTGACTGATGCTGAAGTTTTAGTTATAGCGAAAGAACGCGGCGGAATAGCCGTAATAGATGATGAAGTTACACGAAAGACGGCAAAAATTTATGGGATGGCTTACGCTGGGACCCCGTACATTTTGGTTAAGGCGTTTTCTCAAGGGCTCACTACAAAGGAAAAGACGAAACAGGCGATAAATGATATGGTTTTCGCTGGGTGGAGATGCAGCATTGAAACTTACGCGAAAATTATGGAAAGCCTAGAAAAGCTGTGATAGAGTAAGGAATGAGTGTTAGGCTTCATAGCAATGTTAATGGTATCCTTCTACATTGTGGGCTGGCCTATTATCTGGACTCTTCCAATATTACTGCTGTTCTTCGCCGTCGCTATCGGTCAGCTAAGAATAGTTGCGGTGGGCGCGTCATTCCTCTTTGCAACATAGGGTTTTGTTAACTTTGATCCCAACCAGCTATTCGGTTAACTGAATGCTGTTATTCGTTATATTGCACTGTTTCTTCTCCAATTAACGGGGATAACAGGCCCGTGGCATACTATGGAGCCCACTGTAAATACATGGTGCATCTTTTGTGGAGGGTTTGTAGAACATGGTGGCGGCTGATTATGGGCGCCATATCATCCCTTCTTGCATTCTATATTGCAAGTAAGGTGAAGTTAAGAGGAAGGGAGGTCTTGAGTGCGATTCTAATATTCACGCCGTTATCAATACTTTCCTTCGACTTATGGCATATATTATCACTATACCTTACAAATGTAGACTCAGGACTATTTTTCTCTAGGAGCCTGACGGGAAAAGTTCTGCAGAGAGCTTTTCTAAGGGCGATAGGCTCAGTAGGCTTCGACTGGCCCGCGGCACCGGATGCTTGGGCCGTCAAATTGACATTCATTTTTCTTGGTATGTTGATAACGACTATCCTTTATACTCTTAGAGACAGGTATCCGTGGTTTAGAATCTCTCCTGAAGGCTTCTGGTTTGGTGTAGCTATGGGCCCGACATGGACACTCTCATTGTCAATGCTGATTCTGAAATATGTTGCAACAAGGATTTGTGGAGCAAAGTTTTATGAGGAAATAGCCCAGCCAGTAGCCATAGGCATTATTCTCGCTTTCGGAGCGAACGTGCTGATACAGCATTCTCTCCAGTTGTCTTATAAGTGGCGAACCGCATTTGGGATAAATTACTCTCCTTGAGTAAGATATGCGTTGAATGCCTCCAGCTTAACCGCTATTGCCATTTTTAGACGTGTAAAAATTTTAGTTGTAGGAAACCGAACTGTGCTAACTGCCATATCTACAAAAGGCTTTTCTAAGACAACCATAAAAGATACTTCGGGTGAATCCGTTGTCGATATCTTCTAAGCTTGCGGACTACGAGGGAACGAAAGAGCTGCTTGACAGGTTAAGCACCGAGGAGCTTCGACAGCTCGCAGAAAAGAATAATATTGCCCTTCAAAGGGAGGATCTTGAAGGTAAGGTTAGACCGGTAACATCGAGAGAAGAGATTGTTGAGATACTTGTCAATTCGGAATTTAAAGAATCCGACCTCATAAACTTACTTGGAATAAATAGGCTTACAAAGGAGGAGCTTCTGAACCAGATGACTCTCAGCCAATTGAGGCAACTAGCGAAGGAGACAGGGGTCTCATTAGAGATCTCAACGTTTTTGGGAACGAAAAAGGCTGAGAAAAAGAGGGATATGATCAAAGCGTTAAGTGTTCTTTCTGAACAGAAGGTTAGAGAATATGCCAACAAGATAGGGCTGATCGGAAAAGCGAAGAAGAGTGCAATTAAGAGAAGACTCGCTAAGCCAGGAGTGAGAAGGACAAAGGCTAAGGCGAAAATGGAGGAGCGCAGGATAGCGAAGAAAAAGGTGAAGGAGAGGGAGAAGACCGCCATTGCAAAGGCGAAACCGAAGATGCCTCCCTCACTACTGAAGGAGCCTACGCAGCCTCCGCCAAAGGCTATCATTAAAGAAGAGGTTCCTGTTTCCGAGACCCCAAAGAAAGCTATTGGAATCGTTGAAGAGTTCGTGAGTGAAAGAATTATCGAAAGGAGGGTTGTTCGAAGGAAAGCTGTTATTTCAACTTCGAGGAGAAAAGATAAGAAGGGGGTCTCAGAAGCCCAGAAAAGGGAAGATGAAGCAGAAGTAAAATAATGGCAAATGTATAATGAGCAAATGAGAGCTTAACTCTTATCTGTCCTTTTACCAGTTTCCAGATGAATTGGTGAGGACACTTTAATGGCTGTCTTCTCAGGCTCTTTAAATTGCATTTCATACAGGTGACTGTATAATCCACCTCTTTTAATTAGTTCTCTGTGGGTTCCTTCCTCCACTATTCTCCCATCATCTATCACCAATATTCTGTCCGCATCCCTAACCGTTGAGAGCCTATGTGCGATCACGATTGAAGTTCTATCCTTAAACAGTAGCCTCATGGCTCGTCTAATGATGAGGTCGGTATAAGGGTCTATGCTTGACGTTGCCTCATCAAGTATAAGGATTGAGGGGTTGCGGAGTAGAGCCCTTGCAAAGGCGATGAGCTGCTTCTGACCGACGGACAGCCCTGCTCCCCGTTCACCTATCTTAGTATTATAGCCTTCAGGCAGTCTCTCAATGAATTCGTTGGCGCCAACCATCTTCGCGGCTGATATAACCTCCTCATCTGTCGCGTCGATTCTTCCATATCTAATATTATCCATAATCGTGCCGGAGAAGAGAAAAGTCTCCTGTGGTACGATACTTATATGTTTGCGAAGTGACTTTAGACTTATCTTTCTCAGGTCATGCCCGTCAATCATGATGCTGCCGGACTGTGGCTCATAAAACCTGCAGAGAAGCTTGACAATAGTGCTTTTTCCGGCTCCTGTGGGGCCGACAAGCGCTACCATCTCATGAGGTTTTACAGAGAAGCTTAGGTTATGTATGACAGGATGTTCTGGCTTATACCCGAAAGTTACGTTCCTAAATTCTATTTGCCCCCTTACTTGTTGTAGGTCCGCGGGTTCTTCGCAATCCACGATTTCAGGTTTTATGTCCAGTATCTCGAAGATTCTCTCCGAAGCAGCGAGGGCGGATTGCACAGTATTATAGAAGTTGGTGAGGTCCATTATGGGTCCAAAAAACATTCTGACATACATTATGAATGTTATTATCGTGCCGACGGCATCCTCTATTGATCCAAGCATGCCGTTGAATGCGAGCCATCCGCCGTATAATGTGACTATTCCAGATCCAGCCGCCTCAAGTAGCTGGACGGTTGGGAAGAATGATCCCCAAACTTTTGCTGCCTGTAGGTTCGCCTGTAGGTTCTCAAGGGACGCTGTTTTGAAGTCTTCTGTCGCGTCCTTTTCCTTCGTGAATGACTTGATTTCCCTAATTCCGGATATACTCTCCTGAAGCTTCGACGTGACCTCTGAGATCTTCATCCTTTGCAATCTATAAGCGGCTCTAAACCTTGAGTTGAACAAGACTGCGACAGCAACGATCAGGGGAACAACTGCCAAAGAGGCTAGGGTCAGCTGAACATTTAAGCTGAACATTACGATGATTATCATGAAAAGGCTGAGGATATCGCTTGCAACTTGCACTAAACCTGATGTAAACGCCTCGCCTATAGCATCAGTATCGTTAGTTAACCTAGAAATTAGGTCGCCGCTGTCGGATTTATCAAAGAAGCTGAATGATAGAGTCTGGAGATGCGAGAAAAGATCCGCTCTTATCCTCATAAGTAGCGACTGACCAATCTTTCCAAGACCATATGTGCGGACCGTATTGGCGGCCCAGTTGATGATTTGGATTCCTACGAAGATGAGTATTATCATGTGAAGTCCCGAGATGTCTCCTTTTAAGATGTATTTTGCCACTATCTCCCTGCCCAAAATGTACGGGCTTACGATCCCTGTAACCGACGTAATTAAGACAGCTATCACGACCCCAAAGATCAGCTTTCTATGAGGCTTAAGGTATCCGAGAAGCCTCGAAATTATCTCTCTACTGGACATTTTACGTTCTAGAGGTATATCGATGTATTCATGATGGTGAGGCGGGTGAGGGTGAAAACCCATAGCTATCCACCTACATTATGCTCAGTGATCATCGGCTGTTCTATTTCTCGCATCTGCCGCTTTGCAATGGCTTCAAGCACATCTCTCTGAGCCTCGTACAGAGTCTCATAAAGTCGATAATAGACGCCCCTCTTTTGCATGAGTGTCTCATGATCTCCATCCTCAACGATTTCGCCGTTATCTATCACTATAATCTTGTCGGCGTTGCGGATTGTTGAGATACGCTGGGTTATAACCAGCGTCGTCCTGTTTTTTAGGAGCTCTGCTAAGGCTTTCTGGATTTCATATTCTGTGTCAACATCTACGCTTGACGTGGAATCGTCGAGGATTAGGATCTTTGGATCCACGAGCAGAGCCCTCGCGATTGCTATCCTCTGTCTCTGTCCTCCAGAGAGGATGATCCCCCTTTCTCCGATTATCGTATCATATCCATTAGGCAGCTTCATTATAAATTCATGTGCCTGCGCCTTTTCGGCCGCTCTCACGATCTCTTCAAAGGTTGCATTTGGCTTTCCGAAAGAGATGTTCTCCTTAACCGTTTTGTTGAATAGAAAGACTTCCTGCGAGACTACTCCTATATGCCTTCTTAAGGATTTTAGCTTAACATCCCTTATATCATATCCGTCAACAAGGATTCTTCCGGATGAGACGTCGTAAAATCGCAGGAGGAGGTGAATTATTGTGCTTTTTCCAGATCCTGTGGGACCGAGCAGCGCTACAGTCTCCCCGGGTTTGACTTCAAAGCTAATGTTTTTCAGGACTGGCTTATTCGGATCATATCCGAATGAGACGTTTTCGAACTTTATGTGCCCCCTGACTTTTTCCATTTCAATGGCGTCTGGCTTGTCTTTCACTTCAGGTTCCTGCTCAATAATCTGGAAGACCCTTTCTCCTGCAGCTGCCATTTGCTGGTAGCCAGACCATATATTGCCTAGCATCGACATCGGCCTAATCAGCATTGAGACGTAACTACTGAATACATAAAGCATATCTATGCCGAATTGGCCTTCAATGACCCTTATGCCCCCAAGCCAGTAAACGGTGACCGTCACAAGGCCTCCTATGAGGCCGGTTAATGGAAGAAAGGTTGCCCTTAGGCTTGTGGCGGTCATCATTGCTTCATAATACTCGTTGTTAGGTTTGTGGAATTTGCTTCTTTCATAGTCCTCCATTCCGAATGCGCGCACAACCCTTATTCCGGAAATATTCTCCCAGAGAACTGATGTAATGTTGGCGTAGTGTTCGCGCGATTTGCTAATGATAGGTCTCACCTTCTTACCGAAGACTAGAAATGTTACGAGGATAAGTGAGACAAGGCAGAATGAGATAATAGTGAGTTGCCAGTCAATTATGACCATTGATGTTACAACACCTGTCAGCAGAAAAGCTGTTTCTATGAGCATTCTGAAATCCCCTCCCAGAAATCGGCCTATCCTCTCAGTGTCGGTTGTAACTCTTGACATTAGCTGTCCGGTTCCAGTCCGGTCAAAGAAGGCGAGTGACTGTCTCTGTATCGATTCGAAGGCGTCATTCCTGATTTCATATAGTACGCTCTGAGAAAAGTATCCGTTAAGATATCGTAGGAGAAATGAGAGAACTCCTGACGCAGCTGTAAAGCCTATAATTTGTAGGACGAGCCATATTAATGCGTTATAATCTCCGATGAGGATTATGTTCCTGATAACCTGCCCGCCAATTTGGGGAATATATACATTTAGTACAGTCGTGAGCGAGATGCATATAATTATGAATGCGAGTAGATGCCACCTTTTAATCATGTATCTGAAGAGCTTGCTGAAAAATGCCACCTTCGACTCACTGCTCCACGATTTCTATTCCGAGCTCCTTACATAATTCATCAATTATCCGCCTGTATTCTGGGCTTCGAAATAGGAAAGCGTGTGTAAGAACGGATAGTAAAAGCCTCATCGCAGGCTTACTGATCTCTACCGACTCTTTCTGATTAGAGATTATGCGTTCCAAAATCATGTTCTCAAGTATCGCGTGCCTTTCGATTAGGGAAAGTATCAGCGGCCTCTTCTCTTCCGGTATCTTGAAGCCGAAGATACCTATATTCTCAGCTGCGTTTCGACATATTTCTCTATTCCATCTTGAAACATCCTCAGATCCGGGGATCAACCCCTCACTTAACGTGTACGATATGATGAATTTCTCTGCCACTGCGCGATAATATTTCTCGACTAAATTTCCCTTCATGGAGGTTCGGGTCTGCTCGATCAGCCCAGCCTTCTCCAAAACTGAGAGATGATGCGATATTGATGAGACATTTTTGTCCAGCAGCTTGGCGAGCTGGCATGCGGTCATTTCTTTATGCCTTAGGTTGTGAAGAATCTCCGTTCTTACCTTGTCGGCGAATAGCTTTGCAACCTCCGGCTCCTTAATTATCATGAATGGTTTCATCTTGCTCAATGGCAAAAGATTGTAGCATTATATAAAAATGTATCGGTACAATTAATTGTACTATACCCTTTCTTCCTGAAAGGCTTTATACCTCTCCTCAACCTGCGGAGTTATGCTCGGTTTAATCTTCTGGAGAGCTTCTTGAAAGTCCTCTAATGTAACTTTTTCCCTATCCTTTCTTATAGCATTAAGGCCGGCTTCTCTACAGAGCGCTTCTAGGTCCGCGCCTGAGAACCCTTCAGTCTTCTCGCTCAGCTCATTGAGATGAACACGGTCCTCAAGAGGCATATTTCTCGTGTGAACCTTCAGGATCTCCAGTCTCGCTTTATGATCTGGTTTTGGGATGTAAACTAGGTAGTCAAAGCGTCCTGGTCTGAGAAGGGCGCTGTCTAGCATGTGTGGCTTATTGGTTGCTGCCATTACTACAACGTTTTCAAGGGTTATTAATCCATCCATCTCTGTTAGCAATTGGCTGATAACTCTTTCTGAGACTGCTGAGTCGCCGAATCCGAGCTCCCTCTTAGGTGCGATGGAATCTATTTCATCTATAAATATTACTGAGGGTGCAGCCATCCTCGCCTTTCTGAAGATTTCTCTTATCGCACGCTCCGATTCTCCAACCCACTTGGAGAAGACTTCTGGGCCTCTAATCGTTATGAAATTGGCTCCACTCTCTGTTGCAACTGCTTTCGCTAGAAGAGTCTTCCCGCAACCGGGTGGTCCATATAGGAGTATGCCTCTCGGCGGCTTTATGCCTATCCTCCTGAATTTCTCAGGATTTTTCATCGGCCACTCTATCATTTCCCTCAGTTGCTGTTTCACATCATCTAGGTTTCCAACGTCATCCCAGTGTACGTTTGGAGATTCAACGTATACCTCCCTCATCGCTGTTGGAACTATCTCCTTGTAAGCGTTCATGAAGTCCTCCATCTTAACCTGCATCTTTCTCAGCACTTCTGGAGGCACCCTCTCCTTTTCTAGGTCAATCTGTGGTAGATACCGACGCAGAGCCTTCATTGCAGCCTCCTTGCAGAGTGCTGCGAGATCCGCCCCTGTGTAACCGCGCGTTATTTCGGCGATTCTATCCATATCCACATCGCTGTCAAGAGGCATATTTCTTGTATGAATTTGTAGTATCTCAAGTCTCCCTCTCTTGTCAGGTATTCCTATCTCTATTTCTCTATCAAATCTTCCGGGTCTTCTTAGGGCAGGATCGATGGCGTTAGGCCTATTAGTTGCGGCTATAACGACGATCTGCCCCCTCGACGTGATTCCATCCATTAGGGTTAATAGCTGGGAGACTATTCTCTTCTCAACTTCTCCGCTTACTTCCTCACGTTTCGGCGCAATCGCATCTACTTCGTCTATGAAGATTATGCTTGGAGAGTTCTCCTGTGCCTCCCTAAAGACTTGTCGAAGACGCTCCTCGGATTCTCCATAGAACTTGCTCATTATCTCTGGACCGTTTATTGAATAGAAGTTGGCCTCTGCCTCGTTTGCCACAGCCTTTGCTAGGAGAGTCTTCCCACAGCCGGGTGGCCCGTGAAGCAGAACTCCCTTCGGAGGTTCAATTCCCAACCTCTCGAAGAGTTCTGGGTGCCTAAGAGGTAATTCTACCATCTCCCTAATACGCTGAATCTCTTCACGTAATCCGCCAATGTCCTCATATGTTACGCGTGGAACCCCTATCTCCGCCTCTCTTGGCTCCGGAGATACCTCTACTTTTGTGTCTCCTGTTACGATCACTATCCCTTTCGGTCTTGTGGAGGCGACAGTAAAATATAATGGGCTTCCGCCGAAGATCGGCAGAGAGATGAAGTCTCCTATCGTGTACGGTTTGTCGAGAAGTACTGATTTAACATGCATATTAAAATCTTCATCAATCTCGCTGAGCTTATATCCACTCGGCGAAAGCATTATATGGATCGCGTCTCTAGTCTCCGCTTTCTTGACTATTACATAATCGCTTAGGGAGACTCCGGCACTTTTCCTCAATAATCCATCAATACTTATTACTTCATTCTTTTCTTCTGAGCCCAGCGGCCAGACAATTGCGCATGTTGCACGTTTCCCCATTATCTCGATTATGTCTCCTGTGGACACTCCAATCTTAGACATGATTGAGACTGGGATCCTGGCGATTTTTCTGCCTACGTCTCTGGGTGAGGCTTCGCTGACCTGCAGCCTTGCTTCTTCCATACAATTATGTCTGCTGATAATCAGTCATTTATTATCTTTGCGTCGCAAGGGTTAAAAGAACATTCACGCTGGAGGTTGGGTTCCAAAATGTTTCTCGGTCAGGTATCTTAGGTAAGGCTCCACCTGCAAGTCTCGTCCAGTGATCTTCTTGATGAGATCGGTGGGATCATACAGGTTGCCCCAGGCGTAAATGTTTCTTGCCAGCCATTCTATTATCGGTCTTATTTTACCCTCTGCAATTAGGGTTTTCCAGTCCGGAATATCCTTCACTAGTGCTTCTAGGATCTGCCCGCCGTAAATGTTTCCTAGGGCGTAGCTTGGAAAGTAGCCGAAGAGTCCGCTTGGCCAGTGGGTGTCCTGCATAACTCCTTCCGAGTCATTTTCAATCTTTACTCCCAAATAATCGTTATACATTTGTCTCCAAAGTTCAGGTAGATCCTCTACAGATATTTTTTCCGCGAATAAGTCTCTTTCAAGGTTAAATCTAATTATGATGTGTAGGCAGTATGTTACCTCGTCAGCCTCTACACGTATCTTCGATGGCTTAACAATGTTTATGGCTTTGACGAAGCTGTCGAGATCAACATCTGAGAGCAGTGAACCAGCAATCTCTTTCAGCCTAGGGAGGAAGTAGACCCAAAACTCACGTGAACGGCCAATAATGTTCTCAACGAATCGTGACTGTGACTCGTTGAGTCCATAGGAGCATGGTGAACCGACAGGTTGATACATCCATTCCCGCCTGATGTTCTGGTCGTATAACGCATGTCCAGCTTCGTGGAGGACGGAAAATATTGACGAGGTAAAGTTGTCCTCGTAATAGTGTGTAGTTATCCTGACATCGTCGTAATATCCGGTTGTGAATGGGTGTTCTGTCTCATCGATCCTTCCTCCTGCCTCGCTTGATGTCACGTCATATCCTAAGCTCTCTGCAAGTACTACGGCGATTCGACGCTGAATTTCTACTGGAATCCTTCTCATTAGAAAGTCTGGCCTTTGCTGTTCACCGAGTCGCTTGATATCTTCCATTATCCTGGTCAGGCCTTGTTGGAGATGTTCAAATATTTTCGTAAGCGTTCTCTCAGTCATTTTCGGCTCGAATATGTCTATAAGCGCGTCGTAAGATGTCTCCGTCCCCTTAACATCCATTAGGATCTCAGCGGCTTCTCTCCTAAGCTCAACTAGCTTCGCAAGTTCGGGTTTAAGGATCGAGAAGTCCTTGGCTGCCTTAGCCTTCTTCCAAGTTTCGGTGGTTATAACACGCTGCTTTGCAGTCTTGGCTACTAAATCCTCGGGGAGTGCTGTCTGCTCATCATATCTCTTCTTTATTAAGTAGATGTTCCTCTTTTGCACTAAATCTAGACTATCGTAGTCAGGGTGTTCAATAATCTCCTTTAGAAGACGGCCTATTTCTGGGTCGGTGCCCATCCTATGCTCTATTCTTCTCATCAGCGACATCTGCTCGCTGCGCAGTTTAACCGCCCTAGGAGGCATCATAGTTTCAGTGTCCCAATGGATGACGGCGACCGCGGAGCCAAAGACTATTAGCTCCTTAATCTTTTCCATAATCCTTTCATAAAGCAGGGTTATGGTCTGACTCATTTTCTCCAATTCCTTATGCCTTTTAATTGCTGAATGTCGTAGCAGTATATAACGTTAACATCATCACTAGTGGAGGATGGCATGAAGCAGGGTGCTGAAAGCGAAAAGTGTTAAATATTTTGTATTGGTAAGCAGCTATAGAAATGTTGAAGCGCAACAATCGTTTTGTGAAGCGGGTGGGAAAGTGATGAGAGAGGAGAAGATCATCTATTTTGAGGAGCATAGGCCGGAGAATACGGATCTTTTATTACAAATTGTGAAAAAGAAGGCTCTTGAACGCGGTATTAAGCATGTGGTCGTGGCCTCGACTAGGGGTGAAACAGGCGTGAAGGCTGCTGAGTTGTTTAGTGGGACAGGGATAAACGTTGTTGTAGTAACCCATATGGTTGGTCCCCAAGGCCCGGAGCTTCTTGAGGAGAATGAGAAAAAGATTAGGGCGCTGGGAGGGAAGATTGTTACCTGCACGCATGCCTTTGCAGGTGTGGGCAGCAGTCTGAGGAGGATGCCGCCTAGGCAGCCTGACCAGCCTATGCCTCAGCCATATTGGCCTCCATATGTTCCGCCAATAGGGGAGCTTATTGCCAATGTTCTTCGTCTCTTCTCTCAGGGAATGAAGGTCGCTCTGGAAATTACTGTTATGGCAGCGGACGCCGGCGCCATCCCAGTAGGCGAGGACGTCATTGCCGTTGCTGGGCAGGGTAGAGGTGCTGACACGGCGGTAATTGTTAGATCCGTGAATACGACGAGCTTCTTTGATCTTGACGTTCAGGAGATCATCGCTAAGCCTATAAGAAAGTTGCTTCCGAGGCCTTAGATTCTTTATATTTTTCTCGACTTTAGAACGAAGATGCCTGTTGTTGCGTGCAGCCCGGAAGCCATGTAAAAGATTGCTTCAAAACCAAATTTAGCTACGATGAGTGCTGAAACGAGGGCTGCTACTGCACCTGCTAGGTCGTAGGCGGAACTCAATATTCCCAAAAAGAATCCTCTCTTCTCTTCGTTGCTCAGGTCTATCGCCAGGCTTAGTAGTGAGGGTTGTTGTAGGGCATAGGCAATGCCGAACAAGAATTCGATGAGGTATAGGTGCATAATGTTATATGCGTAGATGTATGATAGGGATGAGATGGCGCCGAGAAGTACTCCTGCAAGTAAAACCTTCTCTTTGCCAACTAGGTCTACGATTTTCCCCGCAGGTGCCTTGAAAACGGCGGCGGTGAGACTGAAGACCGCTGCGAGAAAACCAACATCCACTATTGAGGCGGAGAAACGGTTAAGGACGAAGATGGGGTATACAGGACCGAGCAAGCCCACTCCTAAAGCGCTTAGAGCGCTTACCGTGACCAAGAGGAGTGCCGGCGATCTCCGCATAGTGTTTCCTCCCCAAGTCTTCCATCTTGCTGAATCTTCCATTCATGAGATCGTTATGCGACAATTTGGAGTGGCTTGCCTCGGCGAACTTCTAATAACTCTAATTTTTAATATAAAAATAAGCCAAAGATAAATGTTACTTTAGAGACAGTCCGTCATAAATCTCTTATTTAGTTTCCTCGTCAATTTTTGCGAGTAGATTCTTCAGGTTATTCCAGCATTTCTGCGAGTTCTTTACCTTGTTTGGGCTTATATGGGTCTCTATGGAGACAAAGCCGCCATAATCATGCATCTTAAGTTTTTCTAATTGGCGTAGGATGTTCACTTCCCCTTCTCCAAGGGGGACGTAAACCTTCTTTCCTGTTCTGCGATCTATGACCGCATCCTTCAGGTGCACATGCATGATTGTTTCCTTCACATGCTCGATGCCCATAGATGGATCCTCACCGGAGACGTATGCGTTACATGGATCCCAGTTTATGTGTAGATTGTCCTTTTCCACTAGTTTGAGAAGTCTCGCAGTTCTCTCTCCAGTATCTGCGAGGTATTGGGGTTCATTCTCAAGTGCGAGGTGAATTCCCATACTGGCTGCATAGTCCGAAGCCTTTCGTAATGCGCTGACGGCCCTTTCAATATACCCATTATTGTTTGGGTCTTTGCAGTGGAAGCCGAATACAATTATGAAGCCGGCCTTCAATTCTTTTGCGAGATCTATTGAGCGTGGTAGCCTCTCCTCTAAATCTCTCTTTATGGTCTCTTGGTCTTCTATGTCGCATTTGAATATTCCCGGGGATATTGCGACTACTTCGGCGCCGTAACGTGAGATTATGCTTTTAAGCCGGTCTATTAGCTGGGGTTCAACATCTGGAACCCTCTTACCCAATAGTCCCCTTATCTCGAAATGCCTGATCCCCCAGTCTGAGGCGAGTTCTATTGCGGTCTCCGGATCTGAGCTTATCTCATCCGTTATTATGCTGACCTTCATTTAGGTTTCTCCTTCACATTTTCAGGTTGAACATGCGGTAGCCCTTTAGTGGGAAGTAATCTGTCCTATAGGCCCACTCGACCCCCATGTCGGAGTACATCTGCTGTGATTCATAGGCCTTGTCAATTATTTCTTCTATGCCGATGATTGTTGTCGATATGGAGCCTGACTCCTCCCTTTTAATGAGGAATCTGTCTGGGATGTCCTTTATCATCCTGGCAGATTCATATGCCCCATTGACCGCTAAGACGAATGGTCTGGTCATCTCTAGTGGGCAGTTAATCTCTTTATCAAGGCCCCTGACGTATCTGGCTATGTTTCTGAACATTTCGACTCTTTCATCTTTCCCGTCCTCTCTTATCAATTCTCTCCTGCCGTCTGAGTAGATTATTTGTGCGTCACCCCCAACTGTCCACTCGGCGACACCCTTAGTCCCAACGATCCTGTGAGCGGGGCTGCTCTGGACTGGGTTGCAGAGTGTGGTGTAAAAGTAGATTCTTGCGCCGCCGCTTACCTCTACCTCAAGGCAGGCGGTATCCTCGCCCTCTATCCTATGCCCTCTATAAAGCTCAGCCCTTACCTTGATTGGATCTGCAGCCCTGCCCCATTCTCTGCTTGCGAGGTATAGGGAGTTCATTAGGTAGTGGGCTAGGGGGTTGCTGATCGATCCGTCTAAGACGTACTCTCCGTCACACATGAGCTTGCCTGCCCAAGTGTTGCGTGTATAATATGAGTCGAGCCTCTTCCATTTGCCCTTAGCGGAGACTGAGACTATCTCCCCCAACCCATCCTCACAGATGAGGGTCTTCAGTCTGCGGACAATGGTCTTCGACTGAAACTGGAATCCGACTGCGCAGAATCTTCCCGACCTCTTCTCAGCCGCGATCATTGCGTCAAGGTCCTGGATTGTTACAGCGGGGGGCTTCTCGACCAGAACATTGAACCCCGCCTCAAGTGCCATGATCGTCATGTCCCTGTGCTGATGTATGGCCGTAGGCAATGCGATAATCTCGGTTCTCCCTTTCTCCCCCACTAAAAGATCCTCAAAGTTATTATATACTGTCACGCCCTTCCCACGGAAGTCAGCCACCTCTCTAGGATACTTTTCCGGGCTTCTGATAACGACGGCGGAGATTCTTATAAGCCCCTCACCCTCCAGCGCTCGGGCGGCCCTGACATGAACCGCGCCGTATCCGCCTACACCTACTATGGCGACCGTGACAGGCTCCATCATAGTTTCACTCACTGGAAACCTGTGACAGAATATCAGATCATCATATTTTAGCCTTTTCCGTCCAAAACCATTCTCGCCGACTCTAAGCGAATCGAAAATAGAAGTGAAATTCTCTTTATTTTCGATCCCCCCTCCTAGGTGTTTATATACTCTAATCATGCTTTGGCTCTGATCAATGTTCCTAAAAAAATAACCACTAAACTACTATTGCTGTTGAAAAATTCACATTCCACGAGCCAAAAAATAAAACATGCAAGATTTCTAGTGCAGATAATCAACCTGCCGAAAATTTCGACGATAACATCCTGAACGGATTATCTTTCGGTTAACAATCATTTGACCATGGTTATTATCAACAACAAAAGTGAAAGTTTTAAGGCGAGCATCTATGAAATAGGCAAAGCCCCTCATAACAGAAGATTTAAATCATAAATCACTTCTAAAGTGCATGATATAGTCTCATCTTCAATAAGATTAGTGACCCTGTATACAAGATTTAGAATGGATAAATTGAAAGTCTAAAAATCGCGTCCATGGAAAACGCTTAGAATAAATTTAGACCGCCTAAGTAACTAATTTCGTAATCCAGCAGTATCTAGGTTGCATTTTCAGCCCTAAATCTAGGTGGAGTAAACTCTAGCCCAAGACAGGTCGCAGCAGAACTTAATATCGGATATGTTCTGAGATGAGGGAAGTCGAAGATCCGACCTTTGCATTCTCCTCACGTCAACCCAATCGGGCATGGACAGTGCCAACAGGTCCCTCACAGAGGACGTAATATTCCTATTATCAACCGTCCCCCCAAAAATATCATTCGCGAGTCTCATAACTATGCCCTATTCTCATTTCTCCTCTTTTTGAAACCCCTAGAATAGACCCTTTGCATAATGCGTTCTAGTCCATTAAACAATCCAAGGACTTAAAAATTGCAATTATGAAAGGCACACCAGAACTAGAGGTGCTGGTGCTCCGGCCGGGATTTGAACCCGGGTCTCCGGCTCGAAAGGCCGGAATACTTGGCCGGACTATACTACCGGAGCCCTGAACTATACTATCTCGGGTCCTTTATTTCCGTTTTCTTATTTTATATTGGGGAGGCATCATATTTGCAATGTCTAAAATTCAAATACTGCTTCAATTAATTTCTTTTTCCTTTCCCGCAACCTAACGATTAATCTTTGCAAAAAGTTCAGTGAGGTCTAACTCCTTTTCAGGTCTGATAAGGCTTATGAGGCAGTGCAAAGTAGTTTTTGCAGTTTGTGGTGGCGACTTATGCCGAGTCCGCTCGGTCACTATACCCTCGCATATTTGATCCACAGGGTTGAGAGGAGGCTTAGCCTTCCAGCGCTCCTTATCGGGTCAGTCCTTCCAGATCTAGATATCATTTTAGCAATCTTGACAGATGGGCTATGGATGAGGGGGCTCTTTCACAGCATAATCGGCGGAGGGATGATAGTCGCATTCCTATCTATTCCAGTAACAGTCCACCTTTATCCATTGATAGCCTCACTATTTGTCCGTATGCGTAGAGAGGATTTGAGGAGGGAGTGTGGTTCGGCAAGGGTCATATTTGCCTCATCACTCTTAGGCGGTTTGTCCCATGTTCTAGTAGATTCCACATGCCACAATTATAATCCGCTCTTCTATCCAATTGTGAAAGAATCTGTAGATTTTCTGCTTCTACCATACGATTGGGATGTCTCATATGCGATGGTGGAGGCGACACTCCTCACAACGTTTCTCATTATCATTGCCTTTAATTTGAGGAGGGAAGATTGTAAAGGGTTCTGGAGAAGGATGCTTCTCGGCTAGACCTGTAAAAAAACCAGTTTTTAATGAGTGCAGCGTTATTTAAAGATTGAACCTTTTGATGGCTGCAACGAGGCTCTCCAGCTTCTTGACGGATATCATGTAAGCTTCATCCTGCCCAATATTTCCGGAGGCGAGTTTTCTGAATCCGCAGTCAGGCGTGAAGATCAGTCGGCTCCCATACTCCCGGAACCTATTCATCAGGGCCAGAACTTCCTCTGGAGTTTCAACAATCGTTTTACTCGTTGAAAGGCAGCCGACTGAGAGAATCTTTCCACGATCCCTAACATCGTCAGCATGGTAAACATTAATGTTTTCCGGGGTATCATGGAACTCGTGGCTTAGAAAGTCTAACTCGGACCTTAGGAGAATTTGCGCAAGCCTAGGAGGTATCCTGCCACATATGTGTGTTCCGACAAGCCGATCCCCGCAGGCGTTCCGAAGCCTACTAAACACGCTGAGGATGTAGTCTTCACTATAACCGAATAGGATCCGCGAGCCGACTAAAATGCCCAATACAGGCTCATCAATAGAAATCATCTCAGCATACTTTGAAGCCTCACGGCAGGTTGCCTCCAAAACATCCGTGAGCTGATCCACAATCTTAGGGTCTGAAGAAGCCGTATTATATGGAAAGACTCCGCCACCCCTCTGGATAAAGGAGGCCAAAGTGAAGGGTCCCGTTATAGGCGCCTTAATTCGAACCTTCGCGCGGAGCCCCTTCTGGCTTAGATACCTAACCGCCCACACAAGCTGATCTAAACCTATGGGCCGAATATCCCAAGAAGGCACGCTTACAACTAAACGGTACACGTCACCATGGCTAACCAGCCCCGAACCTGTGGATGCCAAATCTCGGAGAAACTGGTCCCCCATCCCTATGAGCTGAGGGTATGCGGGAAAATCAATCCCAATCCTCAATAGATCATCAATACACCTTCTCCTATTATCCTCACTATCCTCAAGGGGGAAGCTCCCGATAGTCGATGTCACGGCGCCAACAAACTCCAGTTCCCAGCACCCCCATATCATAGAAAAGAGTTAGAATAGAAAAAGATATCCTTAAAACGGCAGGCACCTCAAGTCAGGATGCCAGTCGCCTACAAAGATGTACTGCATAAGCTGCAAGTCCTCCATTAATACAAAAAATTATCGCTAATATTTCCACCTTAGAAAAAATATGGAAAATCTTTTAAACGAACAATAAAAGAATTGGTGTAAAAAGGTGGTCCGAAAATGTCAGAGCAAGAAAGACTTTCCGGATTTACTCTAAGATCATTCATTTTTAGCATTATCTTCTGCGTGATTAGCGCAATCGTCTTGGTCTATACGGGATACATAAGTTTCTATAATCCAGTAAAGGCATCAGCAAGCAGCGCTTGGACCGGGCCCTTAAGCGGTGCATTAGGAGCCGCGGCGAAAGAATACAATTCAGGGCTCATGACCTACATCCCCATCCTAATGATCTTCTCCCTTTTAGCCATCATCTTTTCGATGGTTCCGGCGAAGTGGAGGTTCACAAAGTCTGAGATGGCATTCATCTATTCCATGGTTGCCGCAACACTAGTCTGGGTTCAGGGTGGATACATATGGGGACAGTTACTGATGCAAGCGCTCAGTCGCCCAAGCCTATTCCTTAACGTCCTGGGGAATATGTATCCAATTAAGGATACTAGCGAGATGCTTGCATTGGCCAACAAGTTCCGTACCGGCGGGATTGCAATCAACTGGGCAAGCTGGATAATGCCAATCGCCATTACAATATCGATCTTCTGCTCAATGTCGTTGCTAGGCAACTTTTGGGCGTTAATATTGAATAAGATTTGGGTTGAACAAGAAGACCTGCCATTCCCAATGTCCGTGCCAATATCCGAAATGATAAACATGTCGTCTGAAGGCATACGCAGACTTGCCAAAGAGAAACTCTTGTGGCTCGGCGTAGTCCTATGCGTAGCATTTGCCTTCTCAAACTGGGGTAATCCTTCTGATCCCTTCCAAAACACGTATCGGGCCAGAGACATCTTCACCATATACTCAACCAATTTCGGGCCCGCATACTTCGGTATAGGCTTCTCATTACCCGAACTGGGACTCATACTCCTGCTCCCACCTTATGTGTCCCAAAGCATGGCGATAGGCGCGCTGATAATATGGACGGTATATCCTCTAGTAGCCACCGCAACAGGGTTTATGGCAAATAAGCCGGCTCCTGGACAGTGGTCCGTATTCATGAATGATTTCTCACCAGATAGCCCGACCTATAGGCTAGGATTAGCTCCAGCGGTCTGCGGGGCCCTGATAGGATTCGCCCTATGGCCGCTGATAGTAAACTGGCGGCAATTAAAGGAGTCGCTGACAAAATCATTCAAGCAGCCGAAGAATGAGTATGGAGATCACAAAATAGCATGGATTGGAATGATTGTATGCGCCATCTGGTTTATAGCGGCGGCCATAGGCTGGGGGGTTCCGCTACAATACACAATAATTGTTCTTGGAAGCGCGATGCTGATACACACAGCATTCGCTAGGATCATTGCAGAATCCGGCGGAGGATGGTACGGGCTAATAGGCGACCCTGTTGCAAACATTCAAGGCGGATACATAGGAATGTTCGTATTGAACCAGCCGGAAACTGTTACGCTGCCCGTGATGACGTTGAACGTACTATACACTCAATCATATAACGGGATGAATCGTAACACACCAATGTACAGAATAAATGAGGCCTATGCTGTTGGTAGACAGATGAAGACAAGAATGCGGGACCTCCTACTAGGCTCCACACTGGCAACAATTATAGGTGTAACAGTAACAACGGTGCTGACCCTCTGGCTTATGGGCACATACGGATGGATGCAGAGGTACCCAGGCCCATGGTTCATGTGGCCATCATACGAAGATCCAACGAAGGGAAGCATCCAGTGGGGAATGGGAGCAGTTCCATTCAATCCAAGCATATTCATATGGATCTTCGGATTCGGCACCCTCCCAGTAATCGCTCTTTACCTCCTAAGATCCACGGTCGGCGGAATCTTCCTCCAAATTTCGCCGGTAGGATTATGGTCAGCTGCACATTATACATCATACATAACATGGATCACATATTTGATAGGTAGTTTAATCGTGAGATTAGCCAACAGAATTGGTGGAAGAGAATATTACGAAAAGAAAATAATGCCCCTCGGCGTCGGCCTACTCTTAGGCTGGGGGGTAACATGGCTTATACGATATAGCATCATGTGCTGGCAAGCCTTCATCCTCAGAATGGGTTTCCCATAGACTAGCGTCCGCACACTCCTCCCTTTTTGGAAGATGGGAAAATGAGTGACAAGTGGGTCCTCCACAACATAGATAAGTTTGAGAGCGGGCTCACATGGCGGTCAATATTAGCCATGCTCTACTGCCTATTTGTCATAACCCCCGCAACCTTATGGATGAACCTTGTCATAGTTGGCGGCGAAGGATTCGGCGGGGTCGTTGGATTATTTCTACTACTCATATTCACGGAATATTCAAGATTTTCATCTAAACGCTTGACCCCCCAAGAGGCGACCCTAATATTCGGACCAGCAGCTATCGCTGGTAGCGGATTATTCATAACCCTAATATACCGGGCATACTTTATGCAAAGCCCATTACCAAAACTCTTCAATATACCGATTGAAGAAATACCTTCATGGTGGGCGCCGCAGCCAACATTCGACGCACTTAGAGCCAGAACATTCTTCACCCCAGAATGGCAGCTCCCAATCCTAGTCGCGGTCGTCGCAGACATAGCCGGATATTTGGGCGCATTCTTCTTCGGTCTTCTACTTAGAGAACTCTATATAGAGAATGAGAGGCTCCCTTTCCCAATCCAGCAGATACGAGCCGTTGCCATAGTAACACTCGTTGAAAGAGAAGAAAAAAGGATGGAAGTGTTGTCGTGGTCTTTTCTCGTCTCATTCCTTTATGGTATGGTGCTGCATATCCTGCCCACGGTAACGTTAGCGCTTGGAAAGGAGGCGAGGGTAATACCCCTACCATGGATTGACTATTACAAGATTATTGAGCCAGTTCTGCCCGGAGGTGCCTTCGGATTGGCTACAAGCCTCATCATTCTCGCGCAGGGGATAATGCTGCCCCCCATTATTGTTATCTGTATATTTGCAGGATCAATCCTGAGGTTTCTAATAATCAATCCATTATTGGTGAAGATGGGATGGACCGAATGGGCCAATTATTACATGGGCGGAATGGACATCACAAAGATCTATCAGTACTCAACCCTCTACTACTGGCTGAACCCATTAATTGGAGTAGGCTTAGCCTTGGGGTTCGTTCCGCTTCTGCTCCGCATAAGAACACTTGCACATCAAGTCAAGGATATTCTCACTGGCAAAATATCTGCTGATGCGGATAGAATAAGCGGAGAAAGATTCCCCGGATGGTTTATGGCTGTATTGTTTGGAGGGGGCATCCTACTACCCATAATCATCGATTATCTTCTCGTTCCGGAATTCCCAGTATGGGGGCTAATACTATACGAGTTCATATTCCCCCTAGCCATAGGATTAATGTCTGGGAGGATGGTAGGCGTTACTGGGCAGGGAGCAACCATTCCATACACTGGCCAGCTTACAGTCCTCCTGAGTGGAATGGCCGATAAAACGGCTGCCTGGTTCCTGCCGCTCAGGCTTAATACTGGAGTCGAGATCCTAACAGAACTTAAGGTATGCCAATTAACTAGAACAACAGCCAGCAGCTTCCTCAAAATGAATATGCTCGCCTACCCACTTGCCCTCTTAGCCGGCTTAATATTTACACAGATGTTCTGGGCTCTGGCTCCAATACCGTCAAGCCTTTTCCCAGCTCCAGCAATCAGCTGGCCCATATCAATAATGAACCAATGCGCCTGGATAACTAGGCCGGAGAGGTTCTTTAGAATACCAGATATCCTTACATGGCTGATTGGATATGGCAGCTTGATCGTAGTCCTTAACTTCATGAATATGCCAACATTGGCCGTGGGTCTTGCCGCAGGCCTCCAAACTCCCATACCGATCCCGGTGACTATGCTGATAGGTCTATCTGCGGGTAAAGTATTAGCTAGGATTAGTGGGGAGAAATGGTACGGTGAGAACCGTACAAGCATCGCAGCTGGGCTCATGCTGGGTGAAGGAACAGCGATAATCTTCGCTGTTGCAGGCGGATTGGCGATAAAGGCGATATGGGCTTCACCATTCTAGCAGGGCTCAATGATCAGATATAAGAGGATTGTGGGGCAAAAATTCATAAATGAAATCTGGAAAACGCCTTAGGTAGGCTGGCTGTGATGAAACGTAGGATTCGCGGGAGGACTGGAAATGAGAAAGAGTGTTAACATACATTACACTTTATCTCTCCTTATTCTACTCATGGTGCTCTCCCATGTCTCAGCGAAGACTTGCGCATATTCTGAGGGAGACCCTGCAGGCGCCGATTACGCCAGATTCGCTGAACTTTTCAGCGTCTCTAACGTCGAGGAACACCTACGATCATTGGTCACATTCTCTCCTAGAGTGACAGGTTACAACGGCTGTTCACTGGCCGCCGAATACATAAAAAAACATTTTGAAAGTTTAGGATTAGAATCCAGCCTGCACGAGTATGAAGTAGTGGTGCCCGTTAGCTACGGAGCAAGTATAGAGCTCCTAGACCACCCCGAGGTGGAGCTCAGAATTTATCCGATGGTGCCAAACCTCGTCTCACCAGTCACGACTACCGGGACGTTAGCACCGATAATCGACGTGGGAGACGGAGACCTAAGAAACATCGAAGGAAAAGAAGTCAACGGCAGCCTTCTACTCATGGATTGGAATAGTGGGTGGAATTGGCTTCAAGCCGTAAAGTTCGGGGCCGCTGGCGTAATATTTGTGGAACCAAACTCGGAGCCTATCTCCGTCATGGACAAATGGGTTGACATACCTATTAAGTTCCTCAGATATTACATGACCTTCGATGACGCAGTTAAGCTGCGGAAGATCCTATCTTCTGAAGGTCAAGTAATGGCCCATATTAAATCAAAGATGGCTTGGGAGAAGCGAGGTGCAAGTAATGTAATCGCATATTTGAGGGGAACCGTTCGAGCAGATAAGATAGTGATGGTAACCGCGCATTACGATTCATATTCCGTAGCGCCTGAGCTCTCCCCAGGTGCAAACAGCGCGGTAGGAGTCGCAACTCTTCTCGAACTAGCACGCGTAATAAAGGAGGTTGGATCCAAGTACACGATACTATTTGTGGCATATTCAGGTTATTACCAGAACCTTTGGGGAGCCAAGAACTTCGTTTTTGACTATTTCTATGATGAAAACTCAGATTTACGCAGTAAAGTGCTGATGCAGATTCACCTCCAAATATCAACAGAGACCGACATATTAGCCACTAACAACATTATGGGTGAGATAGCGGAGTCAATGCTCACACTAGGCGGTTTACCCGGATACAGTTACACAGTCAAGGTTAACAATTACGTTCATCAGATAATGAGTATAATTAATCGTGCGACCGGCAAATCTTACAAGCTAGTTTCAGCCCTAGTTGGTGTTCCAAACGATTATGGGATGAGCATATACTTCCCTGCATTAGCATGGAATAAGGGAAGTGATGGATCAGTTTTAGTTGCCCATGGTGTTGCGGGTCTCTCCATATTGACAGTTGAGCGAGCTGCCTATGACTGGTTGCCAAACGATAACCTTAATCGCCTAAACCTAGAGAATCTCAGGAAAAATTCTATGGCAGCCTCCCTCCTAGTATATGGAATAGCGGCTACTGAAGGACTTGAGGAATATGTCAGAGACTTCAAATATAGGAATGCATGGAACACTTGGAGGGGTAGAACAGCCATCTTCGATGAAGCGTCGAACGAGTATAAGCCACTTCCAAATGCCCTCATAATATTCTCTTCAGGCCATTCAAACCTTAAATACGTTGGCAACATCATTCAAATCGAAGATTTTGCAAAGCCGACGAGCTCGACAGTTTCAATAATAATGTCTGATGATGAAGGGAGATGGGAGTTCACTGCACCGCTAGGAGATCTTGGTCCAAGGGATAAGATAATCTCAAACCCAGAGCGAGTTCCAGCTTACGTATACCAAGCCTTCGTTTTAGATGAGACTACAGGCGAGATAATTTATGCTCCAACATATGGAAGGTTCAGCTGGCCCAGCACTAATCCCCCGACGATTACCAGCGGGCCAGAGATTCGACAATATGACCTAGGCTGGCTTACGCTGGGCGAATGCGGCACACTCATCCTAACGGATCTGATCTATCCAAATTCACTGGACACAAGATACGCCGGTAGACATCTCCAACTATCCGTGGAAGTCCTAGATGCTTATACCTATGTGAGACCAGACTTCTATGGATATTTTTATGCATGGCATGAAACATACGGTATCGGGATCGCATCTATTTACGTCCCCCCAGAAACACCAGTAATGATTATGCTAAGGTACGATGGGCTAGGAGACATTCCGTGCGGATTTCTCATAAATGCAAGTGAAGAGAAACCGGGGGGACATGGCTACAAACTGCGACGTGGAGAACAGTTTATAATACCACTTTCATCCTACCGCATTGCAAGGGACATTTACTACGTCTCAAGTGCCCGTCTGTGCGAACTTGAGCGTTATGGACTTGCAGGAGAGTTATTAGATAGGAATGAGGAGCTAGCCCTTACCCTCAGGAGGATAGAATATTATATTGCAAAGAAAAATTATTGCGAAGCCTTCAGCCTCTCATACCATGCTTGGGCTCAAGCGTTAAACAACTACATTGATGTCCGTCTCCGATATTTCGATGTTATTGGCACTTTGCCCTTCCTCGCAATCCTGCTTGTGCCGTTCACGGTTCTATTCGTGCCCCTAATCTTCGGTGCAAGCGGACGTAAACAGATAATCCTCATCTTAACAGTCTTCGCGGTAACCCTAACGGTCTTCACTATACTGCATCCCGCATTCAGCTTGGCTTCTAACGGACCTATGAGTGTCGTAAGCGTCAGCATAATATTAATGACTATGCCAGTTCTTCTAGTTCCCATCTCAAAGTGCCGAGACAGCATAAAACGTTTAGCAATAAGGGTTGGTGGAATACACTTCTCCGAGATTAGCATGGGCTCAGCCTCTATTCTCGCATTTCAAGTTGGCCTAGAGAATATGAAGAAAAGAAAGGTTAGATCGCTGCTTACCTTCCTGACGGTGATTCTTGTCGTGATGGCCTTCACCTTGTTTGCTTCCATATCCGCAAGCCGGATCGTCCAACCTTCGTTACTGCAATACCCTCCTTCATATTCTGGAATACATATTAGAACTTCAGATTGGATTCGCACAGGTGGGCTCAGCCAAACACTCCTTCATTATATTGAAGGAAGATATGGCGATGAGGCGATAATACTCCCCAGAGCATGGAAGTACTGCCCCGCCCCTGGAAGTTCAGAGGGAACCGAGTTTTACTCCTACTTCAGGCTCTATTCAGGCGGCAAAAACGTGACATATTATGGTGTTCTCGGAATATCTCCTGAAGAGAGCCATATAAGATCAGGAATAGAATTCGCAATCCTATGGGAACATCCGGACTTCGGCCACAGCAGACCATTCCATAAAGGTGATGAGGGCAACCAGGTGATTCTCATCCCGTCGAGAATGGCGAGGGAACTTAACATAAGAGTGAATGATGTAGTATTTACTCTGCAGCGAAACTGGACCGTGATAGGAATATACAATGAGACGATTCTAGACAAGTTCAGGAGCCTTGATGATGAAATGATAACGCCATGGGACCAAAGGATTCCGCAGCAAAATAATGTTCATGTCAGTTCCGCTGAGATCGTAATAATCCCATTCTCGATGTTGATGCAGTTCAACGATGTCTTTCTTGCTTCAATAGACATAATCCCATATGATCTATCTATGGTGGATGATATCGCAAGTGAACTTTTCGACTCCTTCCACCTACTCCAATTCTATGTTGGATATGACGGCAAAGTTACTTACTACAGCAAAAAGATCATCTACTCAATAATTGGGTGGGAAACCCAGATAGTGCCTATACTGCTATGCTCGCTCTCTATCCTCAACATAATTTTAGGATCCGTCCAAGAGAGACGAAAAGACATATTCACATACTCATCAATCGGACTCTCACCATTTCACATATGCTTCATGTTCCTTGCTGAATCATCCGAATTTGCGATTGTAGGCTCAATAATCGGCTATTTGCTGGCAATGGGTTCCATCCATGTATCCCGATTAATGTTCCCAGCGTCTGCTGGTCCAATGATGCTTAATTACTCCTCTACGACTGTAATATACGCCATCGGAATCACAATGGCTCTAATACTTATATCGACACTGTACCCAGTTCGCATCGCATCGAGGATTGTGACACCGTCGCTGCAAAGGGTTTGGAATCCAACGACAAAGCCTATTGGAGACGAGTGGACGATTCCAATTCCATTTACCGCCCAAAACGCCGCCGAGGCAAAAGCCATCTCCAATTACATTGGTGAATGGTTGAAGATGCATGGGAAGGGCGCAGAAGTTTTCTCAGCCGACGGGCTTAAACTTGAAGAAAGAGAAGACTTGATTCTGCTATCATTCATCGTTAGGCTTGAACCATATGAATTAGGGATCCAGCAATCCTCAATGCTTATACTTACCAAGGACGCGGAGTCCAACAGGTGGTATATGCAGATCTATGCCAAGAGGATAAGCGGTCCGAATCGCATCTGGAAAAAGATGCACCTCAGCTTCGTCGATAAGGTTCGAAGACAGCTCCTCATCTGGGGTTCACTAAACCCTGAACAGAAAAGCCGATATTACAGTTAAGTCGGCCATAACAAAAGAAAATATAAGTATCACCCTATCTATCCCTTCAATGATAGTTATTCCCTAACCTTCCTAGGCAGCATGATAAAACCTCTAAAAACTTAATATTCACTACTAGTAGGTTCTGTCGCTGCATCTATTCGATTTGAAATGCTTTAGCAGGGTTTTCCACTAGAATTTTGTCGATTAAATCTTGGCTGAACCCCCTCTTCTTCATTCATTTAGCCAAAATGACTTACCGATAAATAATCGGGGGTAGCAAAGTATAGAATTTTACTTAAACCCAAATTATCACGCACAATCTTTACGCAAAACTTATAGAAAATCTGCAATTAAAACATGTGTAGGTAGTTAAATGAGCTCCCTTAAGAACGCAGTTATAATGGCTATAAAAGAGTATAACACGTATAGAAGCCCAGAAGCTAAGGCAAAACTAATTAAGGCAAGTGAAAAAGAACTAGTTCTGGATTTTGAGGGCGCCTTTTGTAGTACTTGTGGCGCATACGACTATCTTGAAGACTTCATTTACGAATTAAAGAAATTTGCAGATGTAAATATAAAAATTGCAAGTTTCAAAGAATACAAACCTGAAATCATAAGAGTAAAATATGAAATTAAATAGCAAGCATTAAGAGAAGTCTAACCTAGCAGCACTCCTCAAGAAGATTTTACTCGGTGCTTGTGGGCAGGTAGCGAATTTCCAATGGTGTTTCATATACATCAAAGCTGGCCTGTTTGGCCACATCCACCATCTGCCTCACGGCCCCCTTACCCCATCCATATGAACCAAAAAAGGCCCAAAGTTTTCCCTTTGGCCTCAGCCCTGTAATATACGTTAGAAAGGCGCCTACCGACGGGAACATAGAATTGTTAATGGTTGGAGAACCAACAATGACGGCCTTGGCTTCCAAAATTTCTGTCACAATCTCCGTCACATCGGATTCTCGCAACTTAAAGAATTTAACTTCTAATCCTTGGCTCGCAACACCTTCGGCTATGGTTCTTGCCATAATTGTTGTGCTTCCCCACATGCTGTCATAAACTATCACAACCTTGTCTCTATGAATACCTTCACTCCATCTCTTGTAGGCTTCAACGATTTTCATTGGGTTAGAACGCCAAATAACCCCGTGACTAGGAGCAATAATTTTAATGGGAATCTCCATGCCTCTCAACTCCTGAAGTTTTCTTGTAATAAGTGCTGAGAACGGCATAAGACATCTTAGCACATCCGTGTACATTCTTCATTCCACAAGCACCTAATCCCACAGACTCTAAATTTTGAGGCATGAGAAAGAATCCATAACCAGATTTGATGGAGCCTCGGGCGGGATTTGAACCCGCGACTTCCGCCTTACCAAGGCGATGCCCTAACCGGCTAGGCCACCGAGGCGTAGACCCGCCTTTATGTTAAGCTGATGAATAGAGGTGTGAGGAATATAAGATTTTATTTGGTGCCGAGGTTTTCGTTTGAAGTAAGGCTTAAATGCTCAGTTGTTTAAGGGGCTCTATAACACTAAGCTGATGCTGGATGGTTGTTGGTATGGCGATAGGCGATGTTGTGGACCTCGAGTTTCGCAGTTTTAGAGACGAGGTTACTGGCATCGAGGTAACATGTCTCTCAGACGGTTTTGGGAATACGATGCACCCCTATTTTACACAAAATTTTATGGATCGGGCTGGAAGGAAGATTCTCTGCGTTTCAGATAGAACGGGATGGTGGCAGATTTACCTCCTCAACTTGGAGGAGGAGTCGATGATCCAGCTCTCCGAAGATGCCTTTGTTAGACCTCATGCTCCCTGCCTTAGCTATGACGGTAGGGTTGCATATTATTGGGATGGGTGGGTATTGAAGGCTGTTGATACCGAAAGCCTACAGGGGAGAACCCTCTATATGACGCCGAATGGCTTCGACCCCACAATCCTTTCTATCACGCCGGATGGGAGATACCTCGCCTTTGCATACAGCGAGTCAATTCCCCAAAGTGTATTGAAGGGGAGGATCTACTCCGGTCAGCTTGAGCGTATGTACCTAAGGCCTAGAAGCGTTGTGATGAGATTTGATTTGGTGAAGGAGGAGGCTGAACCGCTCTGGGGAGAATGCGAATGGATATCGCATGTTAACATTAGCCCAGTAGATCCTGACATAGTCCTATTCTGTCATGAGGGACCCTGGCACCTAGTACAAAGAATGTGGATCGTTAAGGCCTCTACGCATGAAGTGTATCCCCTACTTAGGC
Source organism: Candidatus Bathyarchaeota archaeon (assembly GCA_025059045.1). Taxonomy (NCBI): domain Archaea; kingdom Thermoproteati; phylum Candidatus Bathyarchaeota; species Candidatus Bathyarchaeota archaeon. The sequence goes on from JANXEA010000007.1 coordinate 77,092, forward strand.
AGGAGAGGTATGTTGAAAGGGCTGGGCATGAGTTTTTCACGGAAAGCGGAAGGGTTGCGACGCAGTTCTCGAGAAGAGAGTCGCCTAACTCGAAAAACTGGGTCTTCTACGACGCATATTTAAACGTGGACGGCTCAGGCTTGAAGATGTTCAAGTATAGGTATGCGGGTCCAGGTCACATGCACAGCCGGAACGAAAGATTCTCCGTTGGCGACAGAGCCTTCACCGACAATTCGAAAGAAGGAAGAGCCTTCATAGGCCTTACAATCTATGAGGGTGAAGAAGCCATAGTGAAGCGTATATGCAAGCATGACTCGTCATGGCAGACGCAGAACTCTCATCCCCATCCAGTTATCACCCCTGACAATAAGAATGTTGTCTTCAGCTCAGACCGTAAAGGTAGATGCAACCTTTATATGGTTCCCATCGAAGCATAAACGACTACGCATCCCGAGAATGCGGCGATTTTTCCAGAGGAAACAGATAAATCTGAGAGATAGCATAATTAGATGACGATTGGGGTGAACAGATGCCCATTAAAGCCTATATGCTTCTTAACGTTAGCTCAGGTTCAGAGAAGGAAGTCTGCAAGAAGATATCTGACTTCGATGAGGTTCTTGATGCAAGCATAGTCTACGGAGAGTTCGATATAATAGTCAAGGTAAGCGTCGAGGACCTTGACGCCCTAGAGACATTATCCGAGAAGATAAGGACGACAGCAGGGGTAATGATGACCTCAACGATGATCGTGGCAAGAGAGTACAAGGGAAGAGTAATAAGGAACTCTCTAAAGATCGAAAACCTAAAGTAGATCTATCACCCCCAATCTTTCTAAAATCGCCATAATCCCAAACTAGCAATATTGGAACTCCTTGAAAACCTGTGAGCAGCAAGTCGGGGAGAATTTAACCTCTAAACCCAAATCTCTCGCCTTCTCGACCGCTTCAGGAGAAGGGTAGGCGATAGCGTTGACACCAGCCTCAACCGCTAGGACATCTGTCCGGATGCGGTGAGCCCCTTTTGGTCTCGCGCAGCCTAGGGCGATGGGAACATTAGGCATAATCACCCTAGCATGAGAAAGAATATTGACCACTTCTTCCGGAGGAGGAGGTCTAACATTCTCCATCAACGTCCCCTTAATGGGAAAGAAGACTATGATTATGAGCGCAGAAGGCTTATGCTTCGCAATCATTTTTAAAGCTTCAAACTCTCCTTTAATAGATCCTAAATGTAGCCCTACAAGAACATGCGGTGTGAAGGGGACACCTGATCTGCTCAACGCCTCAAGCGTCTCCTCATAACGCTTTGACGAGACATTAAGATTGTAAATGCTTGATATGGTGTCATCCGAGCCTATTATATCGACGGAGACGGCATCGACCCCGGCATCTTTAAGCCTTGAAGCGGTCTCAAAATCGATTAGCCCACTATGAACAACAACCGTGAGCCCAAGCTCCTGCTTAACCTTTGCAATAACATCGATGAACTTGCTTAGCGGCACCGAACCGTCAGGGAGGCATCCCCCACTAATCAAGCATCCGATTGCACCCTTCCTCTTGATTTCTACGCATAGGCTGAGGAGATCATTAGGTGTACGAACCGGGATCATGGTTCTCAGAAGTCTTCCACCGCAATGCTTACAATTTAAGGCGCAAGACCTGCCAGTCACAGATATAGATGGAAATGAGAAGGATGGGACCTGATAGTAGTTGCTTTTATAGGCAGAAAAGCTCGGAACATAGAAGACTATCTTCCTACCAAAATTCCTCCAGCCTACAATGCATGCTTCGGAAATTAACTGATTAGACGACTCGGAGACCAATTTTTCCACGTAGCCCTTCTGGCTAAACTGAGATCAGGAGATCACGGCGGCGACGATCAGGGGCAGTAGAACAGTAGCATCCCCCTCAACTGTGACATGCTTAGCAGTCTCTTTAACCTTCCCCCATGAGATCGCCTCTCGCAGCCTAGCTCCAGACAGGCTTCCATCCCACTCAACAGCCGTTGTAACATGGACCGCGTAATCCAAACCATCCTTGAACTGATTCCACCAAATGACATGATGCTTCGATATCCCCCCGCCAATTATTATTGCACCAGTTCTCTTAGACTCGAATATTAGGTTGCTGAGCTCACTCTCATCCCTAAGTAAGTTCAATGTTAAATTATGATCCTGCGAAAACTCCCATATCTGATAGCCTACAGCGCCGTCGACTATTCCAGGGACGTAAACGGGAATCCTGTTTCTGTAAGCCCAATAAAGGATCGAATCTTTACCGCATATTCTCTTACCCATCTCCCAAGCAAGCTCCTTCGTAGAAATCTCCCTGATCCCTTCATCCCAAATCTGAGATAGGAACTCCTTCATCTTAGTCTCAATAATTAAGCCGTAACATTCGTTAGGTACGAGAATGTTCCCCAACCGATTTACACCTCTCCTATGCAGGTCCACGTCGTCCATCTCAAATGAACCTCTAAGATATTTTTTCCAGCTCCTCGCAAGATCGTGATCAAGCGTCCCGCATGTAGTTACTATAACATCAACCATTCTCCTCACAATCATCTCTCTTATGATCCCCCTAGTTCCTGAAGCCACTATGGATCCTGGAAAAGAAAGAAACTTGACACATTCGCGATCTGTTATCATATCTTCAATAATGCTTACGGCTGATGAAACCTTCTCTGCAGTGAAGCCCCAGGCATCCCTCATTTGCGTCACAAGCTCACGAACTGTGATCCCTTCATGTATTCTATAATCCCTAATCTCATCAGACTTTTCGCTTACATCACCCTTCATATCGTATCTTACTCCTTACCTTTCAAAGGGTCTAAAGTGGTAACCTTTCCTAAATGGTTTGCGGGGTGCCCCAGTAACCATTATAGACAAGTATCATGAATACTATGCTGGAATCAGTATGCTCGGAAAAGTCAGAGTCTCACTTGGCTCCGCAGTGGTTCTAGGGCTCTCTAAAGCCAGATTAGATTCTCCGCCAACTACGATTTATCTCTTAACCTACAGAAGTGGAAAGTGCTTAGCCAGCTGCGCCTTCTGTCCCCAATCGAGGATTAGCCGGGGAAGAAGAGATATGCTTTCAAGAATCATCTGGCCTGTATTTAAGGTTGCCGATGTTATCTCAAGAATCCCAACAGCATACGATTCGGGAGCAATTAAACGAGTATGCATACAAGCAATAAACTATCCTGGCGTACTTGATCACATAGAATACCTTGTGGATCATATACATTCATTGTCTGATGTCCCAATCTCTGTCTCATGCCAACCTATTACTAAAGAATGGATGGCTAGGCTTGCCGATAAGGGGGTGGAGAGAGTAAGCATACCTTTAGACGCAGCAAACAAAGCAATATTCGAGAAAGTTAAGGGAGACCTAATTGGTGGTCCCTACAGATGGGATGAACATATGAAATCATTAAAGGATGCTGTAGACGTCTTCGGATGGGGCATGGCAACCACACACCTTATAATAGGCCTCGGGGAGACCGAGGAGGATATCGTTCGGATAATGCAAGAGTGTGTAGATATAGGTGTCTACCCAAGCCTATTCGCGTTCACACCCATACCGGGCACGAAAATGGAGAGACATCACCAGCCGACCCTTTTAAGCTATAGGAAAGCGCAGGTAGCTCAATACCTGGTAACTAGGGGGCTATCCCGATACGAGGAAATGAGATTCGCCGAAAAATGCCTAATAGATTTCGGGGTCTCCCGTGAAAAGCTTAAAAACATCATATCATCGGGAGAACCATTCAAAACGTCCGGTTGCCCGGGATGCAACAGACCCTACTATAATGAAAAACCCAGCGGACCGATCTACAACTTTCCAAGGGATCTTACTGAGCAGGAAATCGCCGAAATACAGGCGCTGTTTAGGGGTTTTACATAACGCGGTCTTAACGATATGCATTTATGATTTTCGGTGATCATCATAATTTAGGAGAAGCAGATTGAAACCATTCAGTTTTGCACATGTTGCTGACATTCACTTAGGATACGAGCAATATAATCTTGCAGCCAGGCGCGAAGACTTTGACCGTGCATTCCAGGAAGTGATAGAAAAAATTATTGAATTAAAGCCCAACTTCGTAATAGTTGCAGGCGACCTATTCCATCACGCCAGACCGTCAAATGCAACACTGGAGGTAGCCATAAAGAACTTTAGGCTACTTATGGAGGCTGGGATCCAAACCCTAGCCGTAGAGGGCTCACATGACGCTGCACCGAACCTTATAACTGGCACAATCCTGAACCCATTGGATTCAGCCGGACTAATATATTATCTGCCGAGGCATGAATATGCAAGCTGGGAGACGGAAGACGTCTACGTCTATGGGGTTCCTAACTATAGGACTAGAGAGCGCACTGAAAAGGGTCTACAAGAATTTTATGGACAGAAAAAGCCGAACCCTAGAGAGGACAAGTTCAATATTTTCGCGTTCCACATGGCTCTAGACATTCCGGAAATATTAGGGGGTCGACCACGATCGATCGCTGAAGCTTCACCCAACATCATTCCCGAAGGCTTCGATTACTATGCCGGCGGCCACCTCCACACGCCATGGCAGTTCCCATTCAAAGGTGCACTCCTAGTATACAGTGGATCAACCGAAACTGTCACTTATGAGGAGGCCGAGGTCAAGAAGGGGTTCTATCATGTGAAGGTATCAGGAAAAAATGATTTTGAGATCGAGCGGATACCACTTGAAACACCTCGAAGGTTCAAGGTTCTAGAGAAAGATTATACAGGCCTGACGCCGCAGCAGATAGTCGAGAAAGTAGTCGAGCTTATCAGGGAGATCGATGAGGACGGCGCGGTTATAGTTCCAGTGATTAAGGGGACACTTGCCGCTGAGACCACGAAAAGAGAGCTGGATCTCACAAGGATTAGGAATGCAGCTGAGAAGGCGTTAATAGTTCATCCAGTTGTAGCAGTTGGGGAGAGAGGACTTCCAGAGGAGACAATAAGATCAATCTTTGAAGGCGAGATGCGGGATCTCAAGAACAAGGCTATAGCATACTTTACGGAGTACTTCGCGCAGCGCCGCGGGGCTCAAGAAGCGGAAAGGTATGCTCACATAGCCGTGGACTTGATCCAGCACCTACTAAAAGGGGATGAAGAGGCTGTGAGAAGAATACTTGAGGAGGCAGCTGAATGAAGATATTGAGCCTAGGACTAGAAAATATCCGTTCGCATACGAAGAGCCTAATCCACTTCGGCAGCGGCTTCAACTGTCTAGTAGGTGGTGTAGGAGCTGGAAAATCCACAGTGTTATACGCCATTGATTTCGTCTTCTTCGGCGACCCTATCGGCAGAAGCTATGAGTATCTGCTTAGAGAGGGGGCTGATGTAGGGAGGGTCGCCGTCAAGTTCACGAAAGATGGAAAGGAGTATGTGGTCCAAAGGGTTTTAAGGAGACACAATGACCGAATAGCACAGGATTTAGAACAGCTAAAGCTCTTCGAAGGCGACCGTCTGATCGCTGAGATGAAGAGCGACGCGGTTGTGGAGCAACTGCAGGCAATTCTAGGGTTCGATAAGGAAATCTTTAGAGAGATAATGTGGGTGCAACAGGAACGTCTAAAAGAGGTTTTAGACCTAGCGCCGAGAGAGCGGCAGCGGAGACTCGATCAGCTCTTTGGCCTCCAAGATTATGAGGATTCTTGGGCTAAGATGGGGCCCATAATCCGATGGTTTGAAAGCGAAAAGAGCACTCTTGAAAGGGATCCTGACATACTCAGGATTGGAGAAATGAGAAACCAGTATGAGGAATCCGTGATAGAGGTGGCGGCGAAAGAATCTGAGATAGATGAGATGAAGTCAAGGCTAGCCGAGGCTGAAAGAAGATTTCGAGAAGTCTCGACCCGTTGGGAGCAGCTTGATAATCTAAGGCAAAGCAATGAGAAGATCCTTAGAGAGGAGACGGAAACACGTGCTAGGATTACAGGAATTCGCGAATCTATCAAGAGACTTTCAGATGAAGTTGAGGGCAGATGGAGAGTTGTGGAGAATCTGGAGTCGCAGTTAAAAAGTCTTGAAGACCAGGAGAACCTGTACAGGAAAACTCTTCAGGGTTCAGGCATACAGCAAGATGCATCTCTGGAAAAGCTGCAAGAATACCTAGAAACATTACAAAATCAAATATCAAGATGCCTTGGCGAAGAAGAATCGATAAAGACCGAGATCAAACGTCTAAATCAGCGTATATCTAACCTTACTAGGGAGAGCGAGTGTCCACTCTGCCTTCAGCCACTATCCGCCGAGTACAAGAATAGGCTCCTGAACCAGCTTAATCTGGAAATATGCGAAAATGAGGTGCGGATGAAAAGCATTGTCGAGGACATAGCGAGGCTTGACTCAATCCGCACCACGGTTAAGTCGACCATTGAAGGTTTAAAAAGGACACGAATGGAATTGGATTATACGCGTAGGCAAATTGAGTCTGAGAAGACACGTATTAAGGAAATGAAAGCGATGATTCTCGAGAAGGAAAATGAGGAGCAGAATTTACTACGTCATCTTGAATCTCTTCGGTCTAATATTAGAGAAGTTGACGCAAAAGACCTTGAGAAGGCAAGCAGGGAGCGCGCACAAGCCTACGAGCAACTCTTAGATCTGCAGCACAAATTAAGTAGCCTAGAGTTCCAGAAGAGAGAGATCTTGAAGAGGCTTGAAACGTTAAAGGAAAGGTTAGACGCTGCAGAGAAGAAGATAAGCCGGGTTGAAAGGATAGGGAAGATAATTGATCTGGCCCAAGAGATAAGGGCTGCCTACAGGAGCATACAGCCTAAACTTAGAGGAGAGTTTGTAGCATATCTTGAAAGGTTTACTCAACAGATTTTAGATGACCTCATAGGTTTCGAAAGGACGCCCTTAGAAATTAAGATCGACGAAAATTACACACCGATAGTTTGGGGGCAGGAAGGATATGAAAGGAGTGCAATGAACCTTTCCGGCGGTGAGAGAACGCTCCTCGCATTCGCCTATCGCATAGCCATAGGACAGCTTGTAATGCAGTGGAAAGCGGGGCAGGGGCTCCCCCTGCTACTTCTTGACGAACCGACGGAAAGCTTGGGCAGAGAAGACGGATCTGTTGATCGTTTGGCAGAATCTTTATCCCGTCTTAGAACGGTTGAACAAATAATAGCAGTAACACATAGTGAAGCCTTCGCTGATAACGCGGAACATGTAATCAGGATTGAGAAGCAATATGGTGGAAGCGTAGTCTCGGTGGTAAGATAGGGAGGTTCATTAATTGATAAGGGTTGGATGCTGCGGCTTCCCAACCTCAAGAGACACATACATAAAAAACTTCAACATGGTTGAGTTGAACAGCACTTTCTATAAGTACCCAAACGATAAAACAGTGAAAAAGTGGAGGTCAGAGGTCCCAGCGGAGTTTGAATTCACAGTTAAGGCACATCAGGATATAACACATAAATTCAGATTCGATCTAGAAGCCTCAATAGAGCCGTTCGAAAGGATGAAGAAGATCTGCAAAGGTCTGGAATCTGCAATCCTAGTCTTTCAAACACCGGCATCCTTCAAGCCTGAGTTTCTTGAGCAGGCAACAAGATTTTTTGGCGCAGTTAATCGTGAGGAATTGATTCTGGCATGGGAAACCCGCGGCCCATCATGGGAGAGCAGAGAAGCATCCGAGAGTCTGAAAGCATCTCTTGAAGTATTGGAAGTTGCACATGTGACTGACCCCTTTAAGGTCATGCCTGTCTATGTTGGCCGCACAGCGTACTTCAGGCTCCATGGTCTGGGAAAAGATCTTTATTATTACCAATATACCGACAGAGAATTGATAAGATTGCATGATCTCATAAAACCCTTCTCAATAAAGTGTAAGCAGGTTTACGTCCTGTTCAACAACTTGTCCATGTTCGAGGATGCAAAAAGGTTCCAATCCTTATTAAGAGAGGGGAAGGTTCCCCCTCTCAGCAAAAAGAAGGGTTTGGAAGCAGCAAAAGAAATTCTTGTTAGAGCATCTTTCCCAACCACGAAAGGTACACTAATGAGGAAGGTTGGGTGGAGGGTCATCGAGACCGAGGATAATATTCAAGTGAGACTGGCTGAAATTATGGAAAAAATATCTCCGCGAACTTATAAAAGTGCAGATGACCTAATCAGCGAATTGGAGAAGAAACTTTAACTTCGGCGCTAGAAAGCTTTTGTAGCGAATTCCAGAACCTAAATGGTAGGCTATCCATATACTCGTTAAGAGATTTGATAGATATCTCGCTTTGCGCCTGGTAACGAAGAATCTTAACGATGGCTGAGGCAAGCTCGAGAGTTGTGACGACGGGAATATTGAATTCGACGGCCAGCCTCCTAATTGTGTATTCGTCCTCCATAATATCTGGATTCACTTCAGAATCCGTTGAGGGTATGTTGATCACTAGGCTAATCCTTCTCTGGATGAGATAGTCTAGGATATTGGGCTTCTTATCCCTCTCCTTAACCTTATACAGAATCTGTATCGACTCCAATCCTGCTCTTCTAAGAGCATCTGCAGTGTGCTCTGTAGCATAAACCTCGAAGCCTAAGTTCTTCAGCTCTCTCGCTAACGGGATGATCTTCTTTTTCATTTTTTCTCCGCCGACGGTGACTAGGACTGAACTTCCACTCTTCGGAATCTCGAACTCCACGGATTCTAACGCCTTAAGGAGCGCGTCGGCAAAGTTCTCGCCTATACACGCCGCCTCGCCTGTGCTCAGCATCTCTACGCCAAGCAGAGGATCCGCTCCTGTTAGACGCATGAAACTAAATTGTGGAACCTTTACCCCGACATGCCTTATTGGCGGAGGCCTGTTGATCCCTATCTCCTTAAGCGTCTTTCCAAGCATTATTGCTGCGGAGACCTCGATGAGGTTTATCCCTCGAACCTTGCTCACGTATGGAAGAGAGCGTGAAGCTCTTAGGTTGCATTCGATAACTGAGACATCACCATTCTTGACTAAAAATTGGATGTTGAATGGTCCCTTAATCTGGAGCGCCTTCGCAATTGATCTAGTATAATCCTCAATTCGGCTTATAATGTCGCTGCTCAATGTTTGCGGCGGTATGCTCATTACTGCATCGCCGCTATGAACCCCAGCCTGCTCGACATGCTCAATCACGGCGCCTATCAGTGTTTCCTCACCGTCCGATACGGCGTCAACTTCAACCTCCTTGGCGCCCTCCACAAACTTTGATATGACAACGGGATGCTCTCTCGATACACTAGCCGCCAACTCTAAATATTCCCTTAATTCATTTTGGCTCCGTGCAACCCTCATCGCATATCCAGATAGAACATAGCTTGGGCGGACGAGAACCGGATATCCGAGCTCCTCAGCGAATCTTTCAGCGTCCTCTATGGTTGTGAGCTTACTCCACTCAGGCTGCGGAATTCCGAGACGATCTAATAGAGAGCTGAACTTAGACCTGTCCTCTGCAATGTCTATGCTGCGGCTTGAGGTTCCAAGGAGGTTTACTCCAGCATCCGCAAGCTTGAGCGCAAGGTTGTTCGGGATTTGTCCCCCCACGCTGACTATGACACCCAGCGGCTTCTCTTTATCGTAGATGTCAAGTATTCGCTCCAATGTCAACTCTTCAAAGTATAGTTTATCGGAGATATCATAATCCGTGGATACAGTTTCAGGGTTATAGTTTATCATGACTGTCTCGTCGATACCGAGATTTTTAAGAGCCCAAATCGTATTTACGCCGCTCCAGTCAAATTCAACGCTTGAGCCGATTCTGAAGACACCGGCTCCCAGAACAATAACTTTTCTCTTATTCCAGTCGAACTGAACATCATCTTCATCCCCATGGTAAGTCAAGTAGAGATAGTTAGTCTTGGCAGGCCATTCCGCGGCTAACGTATCAATCTGTTTTACAACAGGCACAATACCCTTCTCTTTTCTATAAGATCTTACAGTCATCTCATCGGTTTTTAGGCACCTCGCGATCTGCCTATCCGAGAAGCCTAAAAGTTTCGCTTCAAATATAATATCCGCTGCATCTTCATCTTTCAGGTCAAGGCTTCTAAGCTTTTTCTCCATATCGATTATATTCTTGATCTTATAGAGGAACCATGTATCAATGCCACTAAGTTCGTATATCTTAGTGATTGGAACACCAACCTTTATTGCCTTCACGATCTTGAAGAGCCTCTCATCCGTAGGATTCTTTAGACCTTCAAGAATTGCTTCTAAGGGCTCCGGCTCCTCATCCTCATCATTCCCGACAAGTCCTATCTTACCTATGTCAAGCATTCGAACTGCTTTCTGGATGGCCTCCTCGAAGTTTCGACCAATAGCCATAACTTCGCCTACTGACTTCATTTGGGGCCCGAGGTGAGGATCAACGTTTCTGAATTTTCTTAGGTCCCATCGTGGAATCTTGACGACTAAGTAGTCTAGTGCAGGTTCAAAGCATGCAGTTGTAATGCCGGTAACCTTATTGATCAATTCTGGGAGGAGGTAACCAATGGCGAGCTTCGCCGCAATATACGCCAACGGGTATCCAGTTGCTTTGCTAGCCAAAGCGGAGCTCCTAGACATTCTTGCATTCACCTCTATCGCTCTGAATTCTTCAGATTTTGGATGTAGGGCCCATTGTATGTTGCATTCGCCTACAATGCCTAGGCTTTGGATCGCCCTGATCGAGGCTGATCGGATCAAGTGATACTCTCTATTCGTCAATGTTTGCGATGGGGCGACAACGATTGAGTCGCCTGTATGTACACCCATAGGATCAAAGTTCTCCATGTTGCAGACTGTGAGGCAGTTATTCTCATAGTCTCTCATCACTTCATACTCTATCTCTTTCCACTTCCCAATATACTCCTCAACTAGTACCTGCGTAATCATGCTTTGTGCTAGAGCCCTGTTCACAATTTCCTCAAGCTCTCTACTGTTATGGGCAACTCCAGAACCCTTACCGCCAAGAGTGTACGCGACGCGGACTATGACGGGATATCCAATTTCTTCGGCAATCGCCAAAGCCTCGCTAGTCGATGTCGCCGATTTACTTCGCGGTACTGGTATTCCGACGCGGATCATCGCCTGCTTGAATAGCTCCCTATCCTCGGTCTCCTCTATCGCACGGATAGGTGTACCAAGAACTTTAACATCATATTTCTCAAGGATGCCTGCTTTGGCAAGCTTGACGCCGCAGTTGAGAGCAGTTTGACCTCCAAAGCCGAGGAGTATCCCATCAGGCCTCTCCTTTTTTATCACCATTTCGGCATACTTCGGCGTGACTGGGAGGAGATACACTTTGCCCGCGAGGCGTGGATCAGTCTGGATCGTCGCGATGTTAGGGTTAATTAGAACTGTCTCTATGTTCTCCTCCCTTAAGGCTTTCAGACACTGACTTCCAGAATAGTCAAACTCTGCGGCCTCACCGATCTTTATCGGACCGCTTCCAAGGATCACGACTTTTCTAACCCACTCAAATTTCGGCATGAGCCTCACCTCAGATTATTGACAAACAGGTCAAACATGAATTCAGTATCATATGGTCCAGGAGAGGCTTCTGGATGCCACTGGAGTGCAAAGATCTTCCCGTCCTCGCTTCGTATTCCCTCAACAGTCTTATCGTTTGCATTTATGAACCATAGCTTCAGAGGTGTTTTATTTAGCGACTCAGCTTTGGTCGCATAGCCGTGGTTCTGGGTAGTTATGTAGCAACGTCCACTCTCAATATCTAGGGCCGGCTGGTTCTGGGACCTGTGGCCGTACTTGAGCTTATATGTATCCCCGCCGGCCGCCAGAGAAATGATCTGATTGCCTAAGCATATCCCCATGATTGGCAGATTTTCTCTTATGAGATTATGAACGGTCTCTATGGTTTCTTCACATTTTTTCGGATCTCCCGGACCATTGCTTATCAATATTCCGTCAGGTTTGTACTCCATGATCTCATGTGAAGAGAAGTTGTATGGTACTCTTGCAACGTTGACTTTACGTTTAAGAAGATTCCTGATGATGCTTGCTTTTGATCCACAGTCTATGAGGACGACTTTCTTTCTTCCCCCTACATCATATGTTATAGGCTCGCTGATCGTTACTTCACCTGCTAAATCCCTTTTGTTTGGATCTTCCACGGTCTTAACTTCCTTTAGGAGAGAATCAATCTTTGGTTCCTCTCCTCTGTTGCATACTTCGAGGATGCCTAGCATTACTCCCTTCTCCCGTAGCTTCTTCGTCAGCTTTCTCGTGTCAACTCCAAAGATTCCCGGTATGCCCTCGCTCCTTAACCATTCATCAAGAGTTCTTCTCGAAGCCCAGTGGTGCGGTTTAATACAAAGTTCATGAATGACAAGACCTGTAACCTTTATTCCAATGGACTCAAAATGGATTGGAATGTGAAACCCATCTGTTTGATAATCCGGAACGCCATAATTGCCTATCAATGGGTATGTGAGGGTTAAAATCTGACCATGATATGAAGGATCGGTTAACGCTTCGGGATAGCCAACCATGGACGTCGAAAAGACAACTTCCCCAGAAACCTTGCCTGTTGAACCAAAGCCGTAACCGAGAAAGAAGCTACCGTCCTCAAGCACTAAGACGGCTTTTCTTTCTCTTTGAGGGCATTTTTCAGTTTTCAAGTGACCCTTCCCCAAGCATTAAATGATCCTAAATTTAAACGTTACGGTAGGACTCTTATCGATCACTCGTCATTGACTCCAACATTTTATCTATCTTAGCTGCGGACTCATCAAGAAGCCGCTTCTTACCTTTGGCCCATTCGCCGAAAAAGTTCAGAGAATCTAGGCGAGATTCTATCATCCTTTTAACCTCATCCTTTGCGGGTCCACCCTTCACTCTGTGAGATTCAATAAAGGTTGATTGGTCAATTGCAGTTTTGATGTCATTTTGGTCTAAGCAAATTTTATGAGGCCAAAAATCTTCGGAGATCTCTTTCAGAGTCTCTATGGTCAACTCATGCAAAGATTTGTTTTTCTCAATTAGTCTCTTCACGGCTGCTCCAACGATTTTGTGTGCTACGCGAAATGGTATTCCGCATTTTCTGACTAGAATGTTGGCTAACTCTGTTGCGGTGGTGAAGCTAATGTGCGGCTTGTTTAGGGCATCTGGTTTAACCTTGACCTCGATCATGAGTTCTGTTAAAATTCTGAGTGAGGCCTTCATTTCGTCGATTGAATCCCATAGTTTCGGGGTTATCTCTTGAAAATCAAGATTATAGCTTGAGGGAAGCGATTTCAACACGATTGCAGATGAGAAGAAATTGCCGATAATGAGCCCCATACGAGCTCTTATAACTTCGAGGACATCAGGGTTCTTCTTTTGAGGCATGATGCTGCTGGTTGAGGTGAATTCGTCTGGGAGGTCAATTATCCCGAAGTCCGCTGAACTCCACACTATTAGGTCCTCTGCGAGGCGGCTTAAATCTACAGCCATTATTGAAAGAGCAGCCAGAACCTCCAATATGAAATCTCTTGAACTTACAGCATCAAAAGAGTTTTCGACAAGTCCATTGAACCCAAGCATATTTGCAACTTTTTCCCTATTTATCGGAAAGCTTGTTGTTGCTAGGGCTCCAGAACCCATTGGGCAAAGGTCTACACGTTCATAAGCTTCCCTCAGCCTCTTCAGATTCCTGCTGAATATATCGCATTGCGCCACAAGATAATGGGCAAATGTGGTCGGCTGGGCTGGTTGAAAATGAGTATATCCGGGAATTATGGTTCCAATCTCGTTCTGAGCCTTTATAAGAAGAGATTCTTCAAAACACAGGATTGCCTCAACTAATTCTAATAATTCCTCTCGAAGTTGCATCCTTATAGCGGTAGCCACCTGATCGTTCCTACTTTTGGCGATATTCAGGTTTCCGCCAACATCCATCCCTACTGCCTCAATTACTGCTTCCTCAACGGCCATGTGAATGTCTTCAGCAGCTGTTGCTTCCTTCAAGTGCTCGTCCAGATTCCTTAATGCTCCGAGAATCTTCTTTCCATCAGCCTCGCTGATTATACCTTCCTCGGTCAGCATCATAACATGTGCCTTGTTTATCCTGACGACCTGCTTTAAGATTCGGGCATCATCCATCCTTGACGAGATGAAATCAGAAATGTCCTTCTGAGTTGGTCCAAGCCGGCCATCTCTTAAGAGAGTAGACATTTGCTATTTCCTCTTCATCCTCTTTATCGCATTAGCAACTCTTGTCGGTAGGCCCCAAAGCTCTATGAAGCCGGCTGAGGATGCTTGATTGAATGTTGTGCCTACATCGTAGGTGGCTAGGTTTATATCATAGAGCGAAAATGGTGATGAGCGGCCGACAACCTGAGCGTTTCCCTTGTAAACTTTGACCTTTACAGTTCCGCAGACCCTTTCCTGTGTTTTATCTATGAATGCGTCGAGGTCCTCTCGTAGTGGATCCATCCATAATCCAGTGTATACAAGGTATGCCCAGAGACTATCCACTTGCTGCTTGAATTGGAGTTCATGCCTGGTTAGAACCATCTTCTCAAGGTCTTTGTGAGCTTCAATAATCACTGTTGCTGCTGGGCATTCATAGACTTCGCGGGATTTTATCCCTACCAACCGATCTTCAATGTGGTCTATTCGTCCAACCCCATGTCTTCCAGCAATCTCGTTAACTCTCTCTATTAATGAGACTGGATCCATTCTTTCACCATTTACGCCCTCTGGGGTGCCATTGTAAAATTCAATTGAGAGGTATTCTGGTTTCTCCGGCGCCTTCTCAGGGGATGATGTCCATTCATACGCGTCTTCAGGAGGCTCTTTTTCAGGATGTTCCAGAACCCCGCACTCAACCGATCTACCCCAGAGGTTTTGGTCTATGCTGTACGGTCGATCCAAGTCGACTGGGATTGGAATATTATTCGCTTTTGCGAATTCTATTTCCGCGTCCCTAGTTAATCCCCATTCCCTAACTGGTGCAAATATATCGATGCTTGGATCCAGCGCTTTGACGGATACCTCTATTCTAACCTGATCGTTTCCTTTGCCTGTGCACCCGTGGGCTACGATCTTAGCCCCTTCCTCATGCGCGACCTCAACAAGCTTCTCAGCAATCAATGGTCTCGATAGGGCTGTGCTTAATGGATATTTCCCCTCGTATAGGGCGTTAGCCTTTATCGCTGGGAGGACATATCTTCGCGCAAACTCCTCCTTTGCGTCTATCGAGTAATGCTTTAATACTCCTAAGCTTAGCGCTTTTGCCTTTATCTCCTCCAGATCCTCCTTTTGCCCCACATCTAATGTTACTGTTATAACATCCGCGTCCAGTTTCTGTTGTAGCCATTTTATCATAACTGATGTGTCTAGGCCGCCTGAATAGGCGAGCACTACCTTCTTAGCCATAGGGCATTCTCCTCAAATTTTAGTCTGAAGGGAAGGGAAAAATTTAATAAATTCTTTTCGGTCATTTTTAACCAAGAATGTGAATTGATGACCGAAATTGGTCGATTCGCTCTCGAAAGCCGTCCAGACGCTCATCGATAATGACTCCTCAATTCGGGACGCGCTGGAGAGAGGTTACGCCAACTATTCAGCGGTCGCTCGCCTACTAAAACCGAAGATCGAAGAAGTCTTGGGCAGAACTGTCACAATCAGCGGTTTGACGACTGCTGTCAAAAGGGCAAAGAGATATGGAACCCCAAGAGCGGATTCTCTAAAGATTATAGCGGAAAGTACAATAAACCTCAGAACACATGTCGCAAAGATATCTTTGGAGAAGACGAGAAGGAATCTGGAAAAGGCAAGGCTCCTCTCAGCAGATTTCCCAGAAGCCTTTTTCCAAGTTCTAGAGGGCGCGACAACCTTAACATTAATCACAGATCAGAAGATATTTGGAAAAGTGTGCTCAACATTTCCCAGCGAGGAAATCCTTGAGAAAAAAGAAGATTTGGCGGCGATAATTCTTCAAAGTCCCAAGGAAATCGTTAATACTCCAGGATGCATCTCAATCTTTTACAGTCTCCTCTCAAGGTGGCAGATAAACATCGAGGAGACAATCAGCTGCTACAATGAAACCATCATTATAATAAGGATGGAGGACGCCCCAAAATCTTTCAGCCTAATGACCGAACTAATCTCCAACACGGGAAGGATGCTGAAGGAAACTGTGAGAGAACATATGCGGTGTTGATCACCCTTAAACGATGAAAAATTATCTTAAACGTGACGCAAAAAGGGGAATTCAACTAGTCAAGCCAGTGTTCGAATATGTCTGCGACTATAACGGCAATAAATTCTTCAGGAAAAGAAAGTAACCATTACGATATTTTTAGCAGTGTCCGGGGTCGTTGTAAGCGGGGTAGGTGCCCGCTTACCAAATGGGCGCGAATTACTTTCCCCGCTTTTAAGTTCAGGGGCCTCTTCGCTTCCGGGTGTTGAAGTGAGGGGTGGAATATACGACTTCGAAGGGAGGGTTGAGTGTTATAGGCGGCTGATTGCAAAGTTGCCCAACGGCCAGATGGCCGTCCGCTTTCTGGACCACCTTGGCAGTTTGGGCCTAAGCCAAGCGGCGCTGAGCAACTACGCCAGCCACCTTGTAGTGATCCTGCGGCTGATGGACTTTGACCCGGCTAGGGCAACCCGCAGCGATGTGGAGCGGGTTGTGGCCGCCATAAACCGGAACAGGCTCTGGAGGGAGGCAACTAAGCATCATAAGAGGGTTGTGCTGCGAAAGTTAATACAATACGCCAAGTATGGAAGCTGCGATAAGACTAATCCGCTGCCGCCTGAGGTAAGCTGGATCAAGCTTGCAAGGCAAGATAAGGGCTCGCGTATGACGCCTGAAAAGTTTCCAGGAGCGTCCGTCAAACTCGGGGATAAAACCATCCTGGTCTTATCCTCAGGCCGCCTCGTATGCGTAGGATCCAAATCGCTTATGGAGGCAAGCCAAACGATTTACCAATTTAAGCAAATGCTCGCTTCCATGCGGTAAATAACTTTATATGTTTCCCGAACCCATTTTTGTTCGTGGTGATTTAGGTGTCCCGCCTTCAAAATGTTGAGGGAAGGCGGGGAGAAGTAATTTGCACCCAAAGTGACAGTAGGAGGGGTTGGATTTGAACGCTTCTAAGGCATGGCGAAAACTTCCGCAAACACCCTCTTTTTCGTGGTTAAGAGTTTTGGTGGTTCTTTTTAGCGGAAAGTCCAATGATAGTTTTTAGGTTTAGCTGCTCGCTTGAGCATATAAATGCTCGTTATTAGCGAATGCTATATTTTCAAGTTTGATATAACGTGTTTTAAGAATACATTTGGTTCTTGCGTAACATCTGCGTTTATGTTTGTGCCGATTAATCAGGAAACTGAGTGCACACAGTAGGAGTCAAGCGTTTCGAAAGCTTTGCTGATTATTTCTAGGCTGTGGCCGTATTGTCGTTGTCTCTTTTTTGGTTAGTTTTGTTTTACTGATGTTGTCTATGTATACTTTTGCTGTTCATTTGGGTATGACGGCTACGCCTAAGCGGATGACAACATTGATACTTATGCCTATTTTGGTGAGATGGTCTACTCTTATAGTATTGGTAAGGCTATTGAGGATGGGTTTTCGGCGCCTTTCCAGATTTTTAAGGCGTTTACGAATATTGACCGTGATGGTTTGCACATCAAAGATGCGTTGTATCAAGGTGCTCAGTTCTATATTCCTGAAGAGGCTGATTTGAAGGAAATTTATACTTTGGAGGATTTTGAGCGGGAGATTGTTTTGCCCGATAGGACGGCTAAGATTTGTGACTATTGACTAATTTGTTCTTCTCCTTGATTAACTCTCGGCCCACCTAATTATTAGATCTCTATCTTTAAAGATTCCGTGGTTAATCTTTTGGAGAGAAAATGGTAAACAAGATATGAGTATAGCATGATGACGGGAGACACGATCATATTAGTGACCAGGTCGATATTAAGGATTGACATAATAATCATATAGGTAAATACAGGAGAGAGCAGTAGACCATATAGAATCATCGTGAGAAGTGCTAGGAGAAGTGAAGATACAGGTTTTCTGGACTTACTAATAAAATGTATGATGGTGTAAAGATTTAATGAGCAGCCTATTAGCGAGTTCGAAGCGATCACCACAGTGTACGTCAAACTATCCCTTAGTGAGAAGAGGCTTGCTGCATATAATGCTGTGAGGATTATTTGCGGAATTGCATAGGATAGCAGGATTAAATCGTAGAGTAGCGCCTTCAAAGTTTTTTCAAGACCATCAATCGTGGTGAGAGGTATCCAAAGATTATTGAATTCCCCAAGCCTCCACTGGCTCGCAAGAATGTTGGGGACGAGAAATGAATAAAAGATGAGTAAGAAAGGTGCGATGGATACAGGCGCATTCCTTAACCCCGTACCGAAAAATATGGCGACGTAGATGATAAATATGAGTAGGGTTCCGAAAAGGCTGCCATCCCTAGCCATCCTGATAAACTCCTTCTTCATGAGGAATAGAATCAATGGCTTTGGGGTGAAGCCTAAAGTGATTCTTAACCCGCCGATCTTTGAATACTGCCTAACTGAAGTCTGGAATCGAATGTTTTGCATCCTCATCGAAGTGTCGAAGGGAGATATTAAGGGTGTGGGCTTTGTGTATGGAAAGAAGTTTTTTGAAGATGCAGACAGAAACGGCAGAAACGTCATAATGAAGAAAGTTAAGAGCCCAATTACTGACTCAAGAGGCGGCGGCCTATCATATAGAAGGTTTATGATAGACCGAGCTAAGATCGATGAGGGAAGTGGAATATCTCCATAGCCAATTGGAAAGTATCCAATAAAATTGAAGGCAGGCATGACAAATATTGCAAGAATCCCAGCGGAGAGAGTATTCGCCAACAGCCTATGACCTATCGACCTAAGTATCGAAAAGAAGATCTTCAGGAAGATAAGCGAAAAAAGGAAAAGGAAAGAGAGAGCCAAGGTAATGACCAGCGTCGACACTGATACGCTCAACATAACCGATGCGAGAGGCAGGATGGCGAAACACACAAAGTAGAAGATTGAATACATGACCAGATCGGAAAGTATGCTGGCAACCAAGTATGTTCGTGGAGAAACAGGTGAAGTTAGAATCACATCATACTCATATTCAAAAACCATCATGCCCCTAAACGAAGTTAGTATTGTAATGATGATGAAAAAGCTGAGAAATGCCGACAGTTGGTCAATATATGGGAGCAGATTAATTCCGGTCTTAATAGCATTTGCCGCTGCAAAAGCCATACCCGCACTTGCGAAAAGGAAATACACGACCCAAAAGATGGTTAGAGCCATATTCGCCTTTGACGCCCTTAACGTTCCAAGGAAAACTTTAAGCTTGAATCTGAAAATACTCCAGAGAATGCGCATCATCACACTTTCCTAAACCTGTGCCAAAGGCTGGGTCTCTTCTTAAGTGGTTCCTCTGAAGTCTGGATCTGCGATTCCTTTTCCGCCTCCTCAGTGAGTTTAAGAAAGACCTCCTCCAATGTGGAACTCTCCCCAGACCTGGACATCTCCCGTAGACTTCTTAGATCTCCAGCCGCTACATTCTTTCCCTTATGAATGATTGCAACCCTGTTACAGATTCTTTCAGCGGTATCAAGCATGTGAGTGGATATGAAGACAGTTTTTCCTCTCTCAATCCTTTCACTAAAAAGTTCTTTGAGCTTATGCTGCCCAGCCGGGTCGATTCCCACTAACGGCTCATCCAAGATGAGTAGTTCAGGATCATGAATAAGGGCTGATGCAACGGCAACCTTTTGCCTCATACCTTTTGATAGGCCAAGGATCAGGGTCTTCCCCTTATCGCTTAGATCAAATTCGTTAATGTAGAAATTCATTCTCTCTCTTATCTCCTCGTCTGGAACACCCCTAATTCTCCCCGAATATATGAGAAACTCTTCTATGGTAAGATAATCTGGGAGAGTGACAACCTCCGGCACATACCCGATGAACCTCTTGTATTGTATAGGTTCATCTTCAATATTTACGCCATTAACTCTAACCGCCCCCCTATCCATTTTCAGAAGCCCGACAATTATTTTAAGGGCGGTTGTCTTACCAGCGCCATTCGGCCCAACAAGCCCAAAGATCTCTCCCCTCAAAACTTCTAGATTAAGCCCCCTTAGAGCCTGCACACCATTATATGCTTTCCAAACGTCAAAGAGTTGAAGAATCTGCAATGCCTCAGTCGTCATCTCTTATACCCCAACCTTCTCAAAAGATTCTTCCGCCACTCAACCCCCTTCTCATCCTCGATTCCACGAGGCTTAAAGCCATCAATGACGCCTAAAATCCCCCTTCCACTCTCGGTTTCAGCGACAATCACATCTAGAGGATTCGCGGTGGCAGCATAGATTGTACAAACCTCTGGAACCCTCTTAATAGCATTCAGAACATTAATCGGGTAGGCCCCCCGTAGAAAAATGAGAAAGGAATGCCCACAACCAAGCCTAAGCATATTCTCAGCTGCAGCCTTCTTAAGATCCTCATCCGTGCCATCCACTCTTACGAGACATTCTCCGCTACTCTCACAAAAGGCCAGACCAAACCTGATGCCGGGCACCGAATTGACCATTGCTTCATAAATGTCCTCAACAGTCTTTATGAAATGAGACATGCCTATGATAACGTTGCATTCTTTCGGCGTCTCAATCCTTACAGATTTAATCTCCAAAAATCCTCACCTAAAACAATTACAATAATAGTTTCTCTCTCCATTACGATTTAAATTTTTATTAATCCTAGAATCCTCACGCCTTAGGCAACAATACTTCTATAAGTAGTGTCCACTTTAATTAATTAAGATGTCAGAGAGTACGTTTGATCTTCCGTAAAATTATCTGCTGCAATACGATTAGGGTGAAGAATGCGTAAGAGAGTATGAGTTGCGGATGGTGAATCGCATACCTGATATCCTGAATTATTAAATTCATACTCCCACTCACTGTCCATACGTTTTCAGGTCTGTAATGAATGCAGTAGGGGTCATAAACAGGGATTACGCGATATCCATTTTTATGAATCCAAGACCTGATGAATGAGTCTTCGTATGTATGGAGATGTGGCGGTATCCTGATACCTTTGATGGCTTCTCTTCTAACAAGTAGATCATGGGTTCCACCGCGCCTATTGAAGATCTTCAAGTTCACCCTTTCAAATAAGCCTAACATTCTAGAATTAAGCAGTACAGACCATATTTCCATCCCCCATATTGCACCAACACGATCGTCATCCATAATGTTCTTTACTTTCTCGAACCATCCGTCACATAATATTACGTCGCTGTCCACGAACATGAACCAGTCAGTCTCAACCTCACTGAGCGCCCTCTGCCGCGCCATCCCCCTTGTTCCCTCCTGCTGGATTAACACGATATTCTCATGTTGGCGTTGAAAACCGTTTATAATCTTTATAGTGTTGTCAGTTGAGAATCCGTCTATAATGATCAACCGCCTTACAGGGACATTCTTATATATTGATTGGACGCATTCCTTAAGTATCCTCTCGCTATTCTTGGTCAGCATGACCACATCAATTAATGGTTGAGAGGGTTTTTCGACCATAACTCTCTCTTCCCAATTTTGATCTTCAATTCTTTCTTCTCCGACTTGCTTCTTGCGCAAACCATGCTGCTGCAAATATGGCTGCATAGACCATGCGTTCTTGCATATATCTCATCCGCTTAAACTCGTTGATGGTCGCCAATCGGTTTTCCCTAGATACCAGATTACCTATTTCTTTGAAATGCTTGCAGTAGGCGTCGAAGCTTACAACAACCCTAAAGCCCTTCGAGAGGATCCACTCCTTTATGTAGGCATCCTCAAGGGTATGCAGTTCTTCAGGGATCTTTATGTCCTTTACTGCATCATATCTTATGAGCGTGTCCTGGCATCCGCCTCTAATGGCAAAAACCCTAGTCTCCATGCACTGAAAAACTTTCCTCAAAAAATTATTATTGATCTCGCCCGGTATGTCCGCGCCCCATACGGCCCCAGTGTCCTCTCTAACATGGTTCCACGCCTTATTGAACCATCCGTCACATAATATTACGTCGCTGTCCACGAACATGAACCAGTCAGTCTCAACCTCCCGTATTCCAATATTCCTAGCCTTTCCACGGGTACCGAACTCTTGGATAATCTTGACGTTGCCATATTTTGTATCAAACTTTTTTAGTATCGTAAGTGTCCCGTCCGTTGAGTACCCGTCAATAACAATGAGCCTATTTACCGGTATGTTTGCATACACAGATCTAACGCATTCTTCAAGCCAACGCTGACTATTCTTTGTAAGCATCACTACATCTATCTTGTTCATCTACGCTTATCCCGTATCACTTCTTAATTATAATCCTTAAATCTAAACCAAGAATAGGAGCTTTAAAAGATTTGAAGAATAAAAGCCTATTTCCAGCCATTAAGCTTGCGTCCAGGACTGACTCAATATGGAATGACGAGCAACCAATGTTCGAAAGATTCCTTCTCCATTCACTTTCGCTCCTAACATTAATATGTGTCTCATCATAATTGCCAATGATCTTTTTGATAGGCTTCTCGACGAACCTATTCGGCGTGGTTAGAAGAACGATGCCGCGGCAGCAAGACAATACATTCATTATGGCTTTAAGGGGGTCGTGAAGATGCTCTACGAGACCAATGCATAATGAGAGATCAAAAGAATCCTCCTCAAAGGGTAGACCCTTTTGAACGTCACAGACTATAAATTCTCCTAGCACAGTCTTCTTAGCCCTTCTTATAGCATATCGCGATATATCGACTCCGAAAGCATTGTAACCCAAAGACTGGAGTACGTCGACCCCATAGCCATAGGCGCAACCTACATCTAAGGCACTTCTTCCGTTTCCATCAAGAAGGTTGCATCTTGAGATTTTAGCCCCCCATCGAATGACATCGAGGATATGCCTTCTAATTAGCTGCTCTCTGCGAGAATACATCCGATCTCTATAGTATTCTTCATTAAACGGCAAATCTTCTCTCCTTCTAAGACTTCCTTCCGTAGGATTCACCAATAATAAAGTAAGTTATTTTAGACCGGATTTAACAGTGTCGATAGACATTTCGAGAGGCAACAGGGATTTTTGGACAAAACATAATAATGCTTTTCTCCGCTATCCATTAAGTGACTGGTGCAAGAGATTGCCATTTGAACGTGGAAACTTAGCTAAGACGATTCCGCTTCTAATCCTAGGGCTGCTCGCATTCATTCTGTACATAATCTACTTCGTTGACATCCAAGAGATGGCTGAAATATTCAGGCAAGTCGATTTATTCATCTATTTAATTTCGTTAGGGTCAAATGTTTTGGAAATGATATTTTTTGCACTTGCATGGCAATACTTTCTAAATTCTCTCTCTGTGAAGATAGGCTTCAAGAAAACCTTCATCTATTCCTGGATAAGTAACTTTGTAGATCTGCTTGTGCCTGCAGAGTCTTTAAGCGGGGAAGTAACCAGAATATTTCTTATTTCACGTGAGGGGATCGACGCGGGTAAGGCTACGGCGTCAGTCGTAATCCAAAGGATTCTCGGGATGGTTCTCATAATTGTTGGATTGTTAATTGGAATAATACCTTTGGTTATTGGGAATTTTTTTCTCAATAGCCTCGTTCAATACCTGATTATTTTGGTGATGACCGCAGCAACGCTTTTTCTGCTCATCATTGTCATCATATGTTTAAGGGAAAACTGGACTCGAGGCATTGTTAACCGATTATTCATGCTTTTAGAAATTATCGGAGGTCGAAAATGGAAAATTCAAGAATGGAGAGAGAAGGCATTTAGGGAAGTAACTGCTTTCCATGAGTCTATAAAGATCTTTGGCAAACGTCAAACTGATCTTCTTTTGCCAATCGGATTCTCATTGCTCGCATGGTTATTTGGGATCTCAGTTTACTATATCGTCTTTCTGGCTATTGGCCAAAAATGTCTTGACTGGCCAGTGCTCTTCACGGTCTATTCATTAGTTATTGCAATAAAATCTATCCCTGTTGGAGTACCTGCTGAGGTAGGAGTAACAGAAGTCGCTATGACTACACTCTTCGGGGTCTTTAACGTACCGCTTCACATTAGCGCCGCTGCTACTGTATTAATAAGAATTAATACTGTTTGGTTTAGGTTTCTTGCTGGTTTCATTGCAACCCAGTGGCTGGGTATCAAAACAGTCACAGGCAGAAAGGGGTAATATTGGTTTAAGCATAAATTTATCTCTGCAAGTTTTTTATTACATCTTCAATTGGGAAGAAATGCGGTGGACATGGTTTGGTCATGGATCTTGGGAAAGCCGCTAGTATCATCCGGCGTTCGTTAACGCCTAACAGACCATATCATGTCCAATGGATGCTTACGAGGAGATGTAACTATCATTGTCAAGGATGTAATGTCTGGAACGAACCAAGTAACCGTGAAATGTCAACGGAGGAGATTAAGAAAGGCTTAGATATCCTCAGAGATTTAGGCACAGTTGAAATAGTCTTTTCGGGAGGAAACCCGCTCCTGAGAGATGACATAGGCGATATCATAGATTATGCATCCCGCTATTTTGTGACAACCGTCTATGATAACGGAAGCATGGCTGCAAAAAAGATAGATGCTCTCCGCAAAGCTGACTTTGTCGCGATTTCTATCGACAGTCTTGATCCGGCAAATAATGATTATATTAAGGGTGTAAAAGGCGCTTGGGAGAACGCGATGGAGAGCGTCAACAAGCTTCATGAGGAAGGGATAAACGTCAGCGTGACGCCGACAATATCCCAATTAAACCTATATGAAATTATAGACATTACAGAATATTTTTCGCGGAAAGGGATCCCACTTTGGTATTGCCTTTACTCTTATGATCTTTCGACAGATGGAAGTCAGCTTTTCAAGATCGGCAAATTTAGAGATGAATTCGCGATAGCTGATAGGGAATACATGATTAAACTTTGTGACGAACTGGCATCTATGAAAAGGAAAAAACAAACAATATTGATGACGGATGAAATTCTTGATGCAATGAAGGAACTCTATAAGAGCGGGAGGAGAAAATGGAAATGCCAAGCACTCAGGAGTTTTCTAGTTGTGGATCATCTGGGCAATGTTTCCGGCTGCCATCTACACAAACCAGTTACCACAATATTTGAGCTCCCCAAACTATGGAATAGCCAAGAGTTTGAGGAGTTGAGAAAGACATATAGTAGATGCACTCAATGTACATATCTTTGCTATATCTTTTATTCCATACATGCAGGGGTTATAGGCAACCTTAAAATTGCGCGGGAGCAGTGGAGAAACGCAAAACTTCTATTTAGATCCTAGTAGACATTTCCGCCAAACTGCACATATTTTGCAATTTTCATTCATAACCTTATCCCCATATGAGCTTTGCATGGCGGCATATGTGCTCCGCGACAGTATTGTAATGTTCTTCCTCATACTGGATCAGAAGTCTCCTTAATCTATCCCTGAATAACCATTTCCCATCAGATCTTGCCGTAAGAATTGATCCATAAGTTATGTGCAAAAGCTGCCTAGCATTATTCTCCTCGAGAAAAGTTTTCTCTAAATCCTCGTCGGGAACATCTGCAGCATCCGGAATCTTAGATAGATCGGTGCTGACATGATAGCTCTTCCTATCTCTCTCAAAGGTTCTTAAGCTATATGCCACTATCTCACGAAAGAGGCTTGGATCATGCCTAGCTACTATGCGTAGAGCCTCCAAATAGCTTGTGCCAGCAGTTTTTAAGTGAACGATGTCCGACGCGTACTTGCCAAGGATGGGATAGATGGCGAATTTATCGCTGCCGGAATGGATGCTTATCTTGTATGGACCCATCGCCCTAGCAATAATCACGTGACGCTTGAATGTCTCCTCGAACTCTTTAATGTCGCCAATATAGTCGATTGCCTTTTCAAATCTTCCTATGAACCTCAGCGCCAACCCTGTGAACCTCACCTTAAGCCTTTTTAGCTCAGATGTTATGAAAAAGTGCTCTAACGGTGAAGTCGGAGTTTCCGTCTCATCGATTGACATTTCAAGATCGAATCTCTTACGGCCAAAAGACTTCTTTAGATATGAGAATGCCTTTTTAGTGAAAAGAATTGCTTTAGAATATTTTACGGCGGCCCGCATGAGATTCTCTTCTGAGAATCGAAGGACATAATATTCGCCAGAAGATTGAAGTTTATATTCCTTATCAAGGTAAATCTCCAAAAATCGATTCATATTGCACTTAATTTCTCTCCACGGCAAGGCCTTAAACTTATCCATTAAAATTTCAGGGCTATAAACGTCAGCCTGATTGTCAACATAATCTGAAGGGTCAATAGTAAACATCCTGAATCCGATCTTTACTGCAGAGTCGATATCCTCTAATGATTTCAAGTGATCAGCATCTGCGCCAAAGCCCTTACGATATCCCTCCTGAAAGACTCCCCATGTTACGTCGTCAAGAACATCTTCGGGTGTTCTCTCGGTTCTCTGCATCTCTCGAACAGACTGCTGCGCAAATATGGGGAAGACGGAGAAATTTTTAATGGCCCTAACGTGGCCTGGTGTTGCCAGACCAATACGGTCTCCTGTTCCTATTGCTGGTCCGATATTACCCAGCCGAGGCCTAGTAAAATCAAAGACCTTGCGTATGAGGTTAGCATTATGATGGTTGCATGGACAA
Source organism: Candidatus Bathyarchaeota archaeon (assembly GCA_025059045.1). Classification (NCBI taxonomy): domain Archaea; kingdom Thermoproteati; phylum Candidatus Bathyarchaeota; species Candidatus Bathyarchaeota archaeon. Next base: position 103,748 of record JANXEA010000007.1, read on the forward strand.
ACATTGTAGGCAAAAGTCTCCCTTGTGATGGGATCCATGAATTGACCAGTTTCAGAAGATTCGAACTCTTCGATGAGTTTACTTGTAGCTGATCTTAAGGGATGAAGGATAATGATCCTCCTGTCCAAATCTTCACGAATTAGGAAGAAAATGCAATCTTTGTATCTTGCTACGGAGTTCTCATAGAAATGGAGTTGACGCCTCTTAGAATAAGAATCTAGGAAATTACGCAGGACTGATTTCCTCATAACAAGTCACATCTGCCAGTCGAGTTCCAAAAAAATAGTAAGGGAAAGATATGTGTTTACTTTGAACTGCAGGTCTTTTTCTCTTCCTCTTTCTTCTCTTCCTTCTTCTTTCCTTTCTTAGCGCATCCCGACATTGAATCATCACCTACATCTTTTTCTAAGCGATTGAGTTGCAATTTAAATTTTTCGTGACGTGACTATGGGCTACTAGAATTTAAATGGCATGATTAATCTTGACTTTTAGGCTCTTTTCTTTCAACAATTATATTACAATTTATGACTAATGCGGCGATTACGCCGAGAGCTGCCATCCACGGTGCAAGTACAGTTCCTATCAATCCAACGGTCATCGGCATGTCAAGCAGCGTCTCCCCCCGCTCAGTTTTTACGATGATCCTCGTAACATTACCTTCGCGGATAAGTTCTTTAATCTTCTTAACCAGGTCCACCGATGATATTGAGTATGCCTCTCTTTCTATCTTCTTTACAGAAACACCGCAATAAGGACAGTAGTAGGCATCATCAGGGAATTCCCTACACAATTTAAGCAGTTTTTCATAATTGTTCTCCTCATCTATGTCTAAAGTATAACCGTGGAGTATAATAGCCTTATTCTTTATCATTCCTGCTTCAAACGCTTTTCCAACAGAATTCCATCATGGCCTCTGCCATAATAATTGTGCAGAACACGGATCTTCTTATACCCAAATTTCATGTACAAATTCAGGGCTTCAATATTTTTGATGCTGACCTCTAACCGACATAATTCAGCACCATCTTTCAAGAATGCATTCTCAAGCGTGTGTAGAAGCCTAGTTCCAATACCTCTCCTCCTAAAATCAGCCTTCACATCCAGCGTGTAGATGACGCCAACCGGCTTATCCCTATCTCGGTATATACGTCCGATAATGAAACCGACAGGTTTATCGCCAAAAAATGCGATGTATGTCTTAGAATTTCCGCTGGAACGGACAGCATACTCTATCATCGCTCTTGGGAAGGCTTCCTCTCCAAAACACTCAACCTCAATTTCATAAATGCTGCTTAAATTTTCGATCCTTCCCTCCTTTACTATTATTTCCAACAATTTTCCCTCCAATATGCTGTCTCACAGCAAATTAGCTGGATCATAGATCATTTCCTAATTCTATAATAATGGCCTTCTCAGCGAACAAGTCCTTATATGTCTGGAATAATCTACGCTTCTGGTCTTTTTCTAGCCCTAGATATATTAAGTGACTTCTGCATTTTAACTTGCAATCTGTTGCTCCGAATTTTGGAACAATTATACTCGCATGAAGCATCTCAAATAAACGGAGATTTACATCACATTCAATTTTCTGGTCAGTTTGAACCGCAACTATCGAGACTATTCGGGCATCTTTATGGGATAAAAGATGATCAATATGCCACCTCATATGCTTATTTTTTATCATGTGCCTCCTAAGACGCCCAAACAAGCTAAAAGCTCCACGCCCTAAAGCTGAGCCAGTATAAGCATAGTATCCTCTCATAAAGAATCGTTCACCAAGTCTTCCTACTTTAAGACTGCAATCATTTGAAATGTAGATTATGAGTGTGTATATGCCTTTGGCATGAGGCCCCATCTTTGATTTTTCGTTTATCTCTTTAAGCATTTGACTTTCAGCTCGATCCATCCACGTCAACACCAGATCTCACAAAAATTTGAGATGAAGAAAACATAAATTGAAATGCTTATGACGTAAGATATAAAATGATTAGATCACTAAAGGTGTGATTGTGGACCTCATGGTCTACCTTAAATTTCTAGGCGTTTTCAAAAAGGTCGTCGGTTTGGGAGAACTATTCTTAAGCTTTAATGGAGGGGTATTAAGTGATTTGATAAAGAAATTAGTTGAGCTTTATCCCAACTTAAAGAAGGCATTGCTTGATCCCGATTTGGAAGATCCACGACCCAATGCTCTGATTCTCGTGAACGGAAAGGAGATAAGTGTTCTAGATGGCTTGAATACTAAAATAAAAGACGATGATGAGATCATAATCATCCCGGTAACGCACGGAGGTTAATGAGCCCTTTCCCTAATATCTAATGCCTTCCGAATCTTTGCCGTTTCTGGAAGGTTTTAATGTTAAGGTCATTATAGTCATGGTGATTGTTAAGGCCCAGACTACAACACACAGAATTGGTAATATCGGAAACTTGAGCAGAGTGGTATATAGAAACCGGTCTGTCTCACTCATATTAGATAACGCTTGCAGCATTCCCGACCTCTTTGGCCAAGGAAAGAGGGAACCTGCAGGTGACGTACGCCAGAATGGTTCACCCTCATTTATGATATCTAATGCTAATATACGGTAGGCTTCAAAAGTATATGTTGTAATCAAGGAGGATGAAAGAGCCAATAGTAAAACTATGGCGATACGTCTCATTCTGTTCAGCGGTGTCACCGCAAAAAATTATGTCACTATCACGTTATAATTCTAACCTTTAGAACACTACTCAAATGAAGTAGCGTCTAGTTATTACGCACTGATATTTTTTTAAGTTGTAAACTTATTCATCCTATGATCTGAGAAAGGGGAATTGCTTCTCATACAATTTCTTGTTCTTGATCACTTCGGCTCCGAAGGATGTTATTTTTGCCCATAGCCACAACACATTTTGCGCTTCGACAAGTTGTACGAGGTTTCTACGAGCAAGATAGAGCATATTAGCATCCATGTCCTTTTCAGGAATCCCAAGTTCTCTTTGAAGAGTGTCCCTGTCGACACCCCAATCGCTAATTCCTTCAACAGAAGCCTTGTAAAGGTATTCTAAAATCTCTTTCCTTACCCTTTCATGAGTTACTGTAGACATGTTTAAATGTTAGACTAACTGGTGCTTAAAAATATTTTTGCATGCTTTAATAGCCGCAACAAATTTGTTTAGGTCATCGTACCTTTTCGGGAAAAGATTTGATCTATATACGTCTTCAGCCTCTCATTTTCAGACTTAATCCTTTCTATGCCCAGTTCTTTCATCTTTTCATACATCTCTTTTACTGTCTCTGCGAACTTTATACCCTCCGCAGCGGATATAAATTCCACTCTAAATCTATCAGGTGTCAGCCCCATTTTTTCAAGCGTCTTACCCAGCGCCTCCATGCGTGCCTTCATCTTCCAGTTTCCGTCAATGTAGTGGCAATCGTATGGGAGGTGGCATGCACCAATGAGCACCATACCTGCCCCCCTTCTAAAGGCTTCTAGAACAAAGTCCCTATCTACTCTTCCAGAGCACATAACCTTAATAATTCTAATATTTGTTGGATACTCGAAGCGGCTTGTTCCCGCAAGATCTGCTCCAGCATAAGCACACCAATTGCAACAGAAACCTATGATTTTGCTCTCAGGATCATTCTCCAAGGCGGCTTCAATCTGCGCAAATATTTGCGCATCTGTAAAATGCATTTGCGTTATTGCATCGGAGGGACACTCTGCAACACAAGTTCCACATCCATGACACATGGCAACCCTCACTTCGGCTGGTTTTCCAATTTCAACTTTTATTGCACCGTAGGGACACTTGGTTGCACAAACACCACATTTGACCCTAACATTCCTGCATTTCTCCGAATCGACAATGGCGACTATAGGCTCTATCTTAACTTTTGGCTTAGAGAGTATGGTAGCAGCTCTCGCAGCTGCCGCGCTGCCCTGAGAGACACTGTATGGTATATCCTTTGGACCTTGGCAGGCACCTGCGAGGAATATGCCGTCAACTGGGGTGTCAATCGGCTTTAGCTTTGGATGGCTTTCCATAAAGAAACCATCCGTTCCACGGGTCAAATTAAGAATCTTTGAAATCTGCTCTGCATCTCTTCTTGGGATAGCAGCAGTTGCTAGGACTACCATTTCAGCTTCTAATCTTACCTGTTCGCCTAGAAGCGTATCTTCGGCATGGATTATGAGATTCTTGCTTACAGGAATCTCCTCAACCCTTGAAACTCTTCCCCTAATAAAGTTAACCCCCATTTCCCTTGCCCTAGAATAAAACTCTTCATATCCCTTAAAGTTGGTTCTCATGTCGATATAGAAAACGAATACTTCAACGTCTCTTCCATAGTGTTCTTTGAGCTGAACAACATGCTTAAGAGTATACATACAGCAGAACCCTGAACAGTAGGAGTGGAGGTTTACATCTCTGGAACCTACACATTGTATGAACGCGACTGTTTTCGGCCTTTTCCCATCTGAAGCTCGGATAACATGGCCGCCAGTTGGTCCAGCTGCTAGGATTAATCTCTCAAACTCGAGGCTTGTAATTACGTTATCATATTCCCCATATCCATAAATGTTCCATTTACTTGGTAGGTATATATCATAGCCAGTTGCCACAATTATTGTTCCGACCTCTAATTCGATCTCCTCAGCCTCTTGGCTAAAGTCAATAGCCTTCCGAGGTCCACAGGCATCTACACACTTGTAACATTCTATGCAATAGTCCCTGTTGATTCGATAGATTAAAGGAACGGCTTGATCGAATGGGACAGAAATGGCTTTTCTTACCCCTAGATTCGCATCCCACTCGTTAGGATATTCAATTGGACATACATCTCGACACTCACCGCAACCAGTGCAATTCTCTTCAATAACATAACGTGGATTCTTTCTGATCTTAACCCTGAAATTTCCTATATAACCATCAACATTGATAACTTCCGCGAAGGTAATCAGTTCAATATTTGGATGGCGTGAAACATCTACCATCCTAGGCCCTTCGATACATATTGAACAGTCCAACGTTGGAAACGTCTTATCAAGCTGAGCCATGTGCCCACCTATACTCTCGCCTTTTTCAACAAGATAAACCTTAAAACCCATCTCTGCAAGGTCCAACGCTGCATTCATACCTGCTATGCCGCCGCCAATTACTAGGGCCCTATTTATCACGGGAACCTCCATTGGCGCCAGAGGCTCGAGGAGCCTAGCCTTAGCAACAGCCATCTTCACGATCTCCTTTGCCTTCTCAGTCGCTTCATCGGGAGCGCTTTGATGGCACCAAGAGCATTGTTCACGGATGTTAGCCATCTCAAGAAGGTATGGATTCAAACCGGCTTCAGCAATTGTTCGGCGGAATGTAAATTCATGCATCCTTGGCGAGCATGCTGCAACGACCACTCGATTCAAATTGTGTTCTCTTATTGCCTTACGGATCTCATCTTGGCCAGGGTCAGAACATGTGTAGCGGTTGTCGGTTGCAAATACAACTCCTTTAAGTTTTCGCGCATACTCAGTTACAGCTTGGACGTCAACCACTCCAGCTATATTTAGTCCACAATGACAAACAAAAACCCCTATTCTCAAATCATTTTCCATCAATCTCACCTGATAAACTACTGCAATCTGTCAACTGAATCGCGAGCTTTGGCCGTGAGCCTACTGTACAATTTTTTTGCCATGATTTTCGGCGATGTTAGTTTTTCTAATGCCTTATTCCACGCGCCTGAGTGGACATCTGTGCTGCAAACGAATGTTCTTGAGAACTCTAATGCACTATCGACCGGACAAACAACCTTACATGCTCCGCAATAGATGCAAAAGGTCTGATCTACTTCTACTTTTCCATTATTTAAAACTTGTAATACATTTGGGATTGGACAAACATCTGCGCAATCGTGGCATCCTTCTTTGCATCTCTCCATATTGATCCGGATGGATCCATAGAAGATTTTCTTCACGGTTATGGCATTGTAAGGACATGCTATTTCGCATAGGCGGCATGCTGGACAATGTTCCTTATCAATGAAGACCTCTATCTTTCCTTTCTCTTCATCAAATTTGACCTCTATGAGGTTGAATGGACATGCCTTTACACATATGTCGCAATCTCTTGGGCACTTGCCATCTATAACCTCAATATGACGTATTATTTTCGGAAAAGCCTCTTTTTCAATAACCGGAATCGTCTCCATCTCATTAATTTTAAGCTTGAATGCGCCACGGGGGCATATTGCGCTACATATCCCGCAGTAGTTGCATCTGTTTTCATCAATATCAATAACTGAACATCCTAGTTTCGCGTTATGAGCTCGTGAAGGTATAACGATTTTTATCGCCTCTTTTGGACAAACCGTTTGACAAATATCACATCCAATGCACTTATCTCTGTCAAGACTAAGTGAAAAACGCTTTACGTAAGTGGCTCGCCAAACCATCAAATATTTATCAACCACAGTCTTGAATGCTTGTGCCCGCATGATTGATGACCTCGCGGCGGAAATGTCCGTTAAGATCCCTTAAACGTTACTGTTAATATTCAAGTCCTCAATAATAATATTATCAAAAAATATGCGATATTCATCACGTGCTAATAGGGCGGATTTGCTTATGTCAGTTTGGCTGTACGGTGTTTCCAGCTCTATTCTTGTTAGTCTGCTCTCTTTAGTTGGCATACTCTATTTTTTGATAAGCGAAGAGAATCTTAAGAATATTATTTTATATCTAGTTAGTTTTTCGGCCGGAGGTTTATTTGGAGATGCATTTATACATATTATTCCGGAGTTAGGGGAGCATAGTGGTTTTACTCCAGATACATCCATCTTCATTCTACTTGGCATAGTTTCATCATTTATAGTTGAAAAATTCTTCCAATGGAGACACTGTCACATTCCGACGTCTGAGGAGCACCCTCACTCCTTTGCGTATGTGAACCTTTTTGGCGACTCTGTTCATAATTTTATTGACGGTTTGATTATTGGTGGTAGCTATATGATGGGCACTTCTGTTGGTGTGGCAACTACGTTAGCTGTTATGTTCCATGAGATTCCACAGGAAATGGGAGACTTTGGGGTCCTCATCTATGGAGGTTTCACCAAGAAGAAAGCTGTTATGTTCAATTTACTAACAGCCTTCACGGCACTTATCGGTACAATAGCAGCGCTGATGATGGGGACAATGATTAATAGTTTCACCTCTTATTTGATGCCATTCGCGGCCGGCTCATTCATTTATATTGCCGGTTCAGATTTGATTCCAGAAATAAGAAAGGAGGAGCCCAATCTGCTGAAGTCTACTACTCAGCTGTTATCCCTTACATTAGGTATACTTGTTATTTTCTCACTTAGCTTTCTGGAGTGATCGTTTTCAGTAACTTATGATTTTTGCATTTGCAGAAAAGATTGGTCGAATTATTAAACCGAAAATCGAGAATAAAAGTTTTTAAAATCAAGATTCAGATATAGATGAAAAATTGAACCTAAAACAGTACCTGCAGCATTCTAAGCATCTTAGATAGGCCGCTATGGAAATGTTAGAGACATTAAATTTCGGTTCTCACCAAAAAATTGACATACAATTTTTATCGTCGTCTCTATGAATATTTTTTTGATCTGAAAATAAGCCTAATTTACCTTTCTTTTCACCAGATAATGAAAAGGGTCAATTTATTGCCCATTATTGAATGGACGGCGTGAGCACAGGATGGTTAGACTTGCCTCCTAACTTTATATCCTCTAATAGGTATCTCTACCCCACACTTCGGACACTTCTTCTGCTGAGTAATATTATACTTGATGATGCTGGGGCCATAACGCTTGATCAGGGTTTCGCCACAATTAGGACAATAGGTGTTTTCGTACTTATGTCCAGTTACATTTCCAATGTATGGAAATAGAACCCCAATCTTCTTAGCCATACAGTATGCCTTTTCAAGTGTACGAACGCTAGTTGCAGGTTCATAAAATTTGTAGGCTGGAAAATATCGAGTAAAATGTAAAGGAGTTTCCGGACCGGCCTCCTTTATATGTTTCTCAATCAGCCATCTCATGCATTCATCATCGTCATTAACTCTCGGGATCACTAAATTAACAACCTCTACATGAATTCCCATACGCTTAGCTTCCCTAATATTTCTCCAAACTTTCTCAACCTCTACACCACCACAGTATCGCTCATATGTTTCCTTGTCTCCTTTGACATCCACCTTCAGCCCATCCATACCCGACTGACGCAGCATTTCCAGGGCTTCTAAGGTCATGTAACCGTTTGAAACATAACAACAATATAGTCCAGCTAAGGATCCTAACTTGAATAATTCAACATTCCAGTCGCTCAATAAAGTTGGCTCTTGGAAACTTGAACAAAGACCATTTGAACCATAGCGAAAGGCGAGACCCAAGACTTCATCAACCGAGATATATCTATAGTTTGAGATATCCGGGAACTTCTTTGAGATATCCCAGTTCTGGCACCAAGGACAATTAAAATTGCAGGACCACGTCGAAAATGTGAGTGCAGTAGACCCCGGCCAGTAATGAAAGAAAGGCTTTATTTCAATCGGTCTATTCTCAATTGCACTTATGTTACCATAGACTAATGTTAGTAATTTTCCATCGACATTTATACGTGTTCCACAATAGCCTTTCTCATAATTTATAATTTCACATCTTCTCTCACAAAGTATGCAGCGTACCCTTTCATCACTAAGTTTCTCATATAATATAGACTCATAAACTATTGGATAACAAATTAAGCCTCTAGGGTTCATCTATGCTTGATCTGCCCTTAGAAGAGAATATAAATTCTCGCCATTTATCCTTATCTATGGATCTTTAGGTTGGTGGCGGAGCAGATTGACTATAATAATAAAGAATAAGATGGAATTGCTTAGTAATGCAGAGACGAGTTATATTCGAAGGGCTAGAGAGATTATTTTGGATGTTATTGAAAAATCCCTTAATTCTGTAGACCCAAGAACCATAATAAAATCCAAGGTCTTGCTAAAAGACAACAGACTCATAATCAACGATAAAATCTTCAATCTAGATGAGTTTGACAAGATATTTGTTGTTGGAGGAGGAAAAGCAAGTGGAAGCATGGCTAAAGCGCTAGAGGAGATTCTCGGGTCAAGGATAGAAGATGGAGTGATAGTTGTTCCACGCGGAGAATCGCAGAGATATAAGATGCATAGAATCCGAGTCGTAGAGGGTAGTCACCCGATCCCGGATGAAAGAAGCGTAGCAAGCGCCAAAGAGATTTTGAATTTGGCGGGCAGGGTCGGAGAAAAAGATCTTGTTATAGGTCTCATTTCGGGAGGCGGCTCAGCTTTGATGGCGTTACCCTACGATGGGATAACTTTAGGCGATAAGCAAAGAGTTACTGATCTATTGCTTAGATCAGGGGCGACTATCAACGAGATAAACATCATCAGAAAGCATCTTTCAGGGATTAAAGGAGGAAGATTGGCAAAAAGTCTATACCCAGCTACAATATTATGTTTGTTGCTCTCAGATGTGCTTGGTGATCCCTTAGATGTGATAGCATCAGGTCCCACAGTTCCAGATTCATCAACTTTCAGCGATGCGTTAGATATCCTTGAGAGATATGATCTCCTTAGCAAAATTCCTGTGTCAATTAGAGAGCTATTAATGAGCGGGGCCAAAGGCCTTGTTGAGGAGACACCGAAAGCTGATGATCCAGCATTCAAGAAAGTGCATAATGTGGTGATAGGCAATAATAGGTTGGCATGTGAAACCGCAGCCGAAGAGCTGAAGAGTTCGGGGTTTAATACAATGCTGTTAACCTCCCTTTTGGAAGGGGAAGCTAGGCATGTAGGAACAGTTTTCGGTACAGTTGCTAAAGAGATATCCAGATCTGGAAACCCTATCTCTCCACCTGCAGCCATAATAGCTGGGGGAGAAACGACGGTGACTGTTACAGGACAGGGCAAGGGTGGGAGAAATCAGGAGCTTTGCTTAGGAGCTGCACTTAAGATTCAGGGACTTGAGAAAACGGTTTTAGCGTCTGTAAGCACTGATGGAGTCGATGGACCGACAGACTCTGCTGGCGCATTAGTAGACGGGTGGACGATTGCCCGTTCCAAGAGGCTAGGAATGGAGGCTAATGATTACTTAAGGAACAACGATTCATATTCATTCTTTTCGAGATTAGGCGATCTGGTGATGACAGGTCCTACAGGGACGAATGTCAACGATATTACTATACTCCTTGTCATATAAAAATAATAAGGATCGGGTTGTTACTCCTTTCCATCCTTCTGCATGTTCTAATCGCTTTCCTCTTCCGTCGGCCAGTTGGCGGCATAACCTCCCAGATATGAGCCCAAAAAGTTACCGCATAGAGGAGCAAGTATAGTGTCCAGTACAGTTGTCATCGTGAAATTGGCGAATGCACCCTCGAAAAATAAAAGTATAATGAAGGCTGAAAAGATGACTACACCCGGAATGATTAGTATAAATTTTAAGTTTTCCTGCACTTTATACCCAGTATAAAACCCGCCACAGAATGAGCCAATTAAGTGAACAAGGCCAAACTGTAGAATCGCAGATGCGATTCGAAACTCCTCTTGAAAGCTTAGGACGCCCAATATCCCCAAACCTGAAAGTGACCAATAAAGGGCGCCTATTCCTCCGGGAGAAAATATTATGCTGTACAGGGTGTAAACAGCAGCAAACCCCAAGCCTCCGCCTATGAGTGCATAGATCAGATCCCACTTTCCAATTTTGCTCGAGTTTGATTCCTTCATTTCTTATCCAACCCTCAATAAGTTTATTATGGCTTGGAAAATTTCATAATCAATCAGCCACCGAGATTCATCTGAAGTGAAGAATATTAGAATTAATTCCCGGTTATGGAGGCATGCTCCAATAAATCTTGTTAAGTTATAATAATTGTTTGTTCCACCTGGCACATTTGTCACAGTAATTATAGAATAAGTGAAGTCGAGATTCGAGACTTTCATGGTGTCATTTTTCTGGAAGATAAGTAAAGAACTATTATTATCCTTTAAGACAGCTGCGTATGTGTCGTTAACGATTTGCATTACAACTGAAGAAGTGTCAGTAAAACTTAAAGTCTCCCATAGGAATCTAGTTGCGTTTTCATCATAAAGTTGTATGCCGAAAAATGTTCCAGTTACCGGATTAAAGGAGACCACGGTGCTAAACGACCCACTCTCATTTTGAAATGCTCCTTTAAATGCAACCCAATTTTTTGGAAACTCAAGGCTCATACGATCTGTTTTAAGATGAAGAAAGTCCGAACGCAAGGTTGACTGATGAGAAGATGCAATTACATACATATATCCATACCCAGTAAGTGATGAAAGACAAACAGAAATCAAGAATATTGCTACAGGCGGTTTACGAATCGCCCTTCTGAGCCAATCGAGGACGAAGCTCATCAAAATCCCACAGGCGTTACCCTCTTCTAATGGCCTATTAATAGATATAAAGGTGACGGTGAAACGATCAAAGCGGAATGTTGATGCTTTTGTATACAATTTACGCTTAATTGGACGATCACTCAGCACCAACTTTAAACAATCTAAATGCTTAAGGTGTTCTTCAGCTATGAAAAATGCTTATCCAATTAATGATGTCCATACATTTAAGTAATTTAAGATGCAATGGTATTACCGTTATTAAAAATGCTCGTTTTAACATCACTGAGCATACAATCACAAAATGTTATTGCTGACATGACTAACCTTTATAGCCGTCGAAGATCTATCGACAATAGGTTTTCCCACCTAGAAAAATGTTGTATTTAAAGAAAGTGAATAACCTCTCACTTATCGCTATGCAGAAGATTGCGGCCAAATCACATATTATTCTTTTTAATAGCATACTTTGGCAGGCTGAATAAACTATACTGGTATGGACAAAAATACCGTCTTTTATTATGATAAGAGATTCCTTTGAATATATTTTCGGTCACAAAAATTGTCCAAAATATTTAGAAAAAACCAGAACTAACCTCCTTTCGGCTTTTCAGCGAATTCAGATCACGGAGGCTTCCTAAGAAATGGACTTTCGCATCTTTGGACACTAGTTTCGACCAAATTGGGTTGAAGTATACAAGAGCATCAACATTATTCTCTGCGAATGTGCCATTTTAGATCAGTAGATTTATCGCAGCCAAGGCAGCGAGAACTTGTACAATAATTCTGAACTCACTTTCAGGTATCTTTTTTAAAAGCAGTATGCCTGTAATAGCGCCAGCCGCAACCGCTGGGAAGATCATGAAGTCAAGATGCAGAGTCTCAAGAGTGATTAGTCCCAAGCTTACACTGAACGGAAACTTGAACCAGTTCAGTATGAAGAAGAACCAAGCGCTCGTCCCGACGAATTCGGTCTTCGGTATCTTCATTGTTAAAAGATAAATCGTGAATATTGTTCCGGCAGCGTTAGCCATCATGGTTGTTACGCCAGCAGCGATTCCTAACCCAGCAGCAAACCACATCTTTTGAGGAATTGAATCTTCACTCTTCCTATTCCTTTCAAACCAAAAATTTGACATAAGGATGATCAAGATTATTGCGCCGATTATTGGCTTCAGTTGAGCGTCACTAATCATTCCCATTGCTACATATCCTATCACAACGCCAACTGAGGTCCAAGGCAAGAGTTTAAGGAGATGATGCCAAATTGCATTTTTCCGATAATAGATAACTGCGAACACATCGGCAAGCATGAGTAACGGCAGAACTATCCCGGTTGAAGCCTTAGCTGGAAAGTATTCGGCCATGAGGGGTATGAACAATATGCTCAGCCCAGGGATCCCAGTTTTTGTCAACCCGATGGAGACAGCTGTCATGATAATTATAACCCATTGAAGCCAGCTTAGAGCGGGCAACAACCCCACCACCGTAAGATAATTCATCAATAAAATTGTCCATCATGTTCCTTGAACATTCGCTCCTCTCACAATTTTGTTTTGTTTATTTTAAAGCGCATTGTGATTGCAACATTGTCCAAATTAAAGGTTTCCATGCACCATCATATGCTTCAACAGAATTTTCTAGGGAAAGCTTGAAAGAACTTAACTATTTGTTGATTGAAATATGCAAAAGGAGCCTACATTTCTCTTCCTAATATTTCTTATTTCACTTCACCCCTTTTATCTATGTAATCTATCAATTACTGGTTCTGCATCATAATTATTTAGATAAGATCAAGATATCAAAAGCCATAGGCTATGTGATATGACATTACAATGAGGATCTCGGCTTAATTTTTGAAAGCGAAAAGTAGGGGACCGCTTTTTAAATGAATATTTTCTTGAACTTGGGAAATTAACATTTCAAAACGTTTTCTAACTCTATAGTGACAATTACTTTGCATATTAGCTCTTCAACCTTTTTATGCTAATTATTCTTTAAGGACAAAACAAAAGCTTAATAGTTTTGGCTTGAAAAGCAATTTATATGAAGTTGTACCAGGTGAAAAATTCGATACTGTCAGACATGGAAACATTATTTATCTGGGCAATTTTTCGGGCAATTATTTTACTATGATTCATAATGGATCTGTCTTTACAGACTTTGAGGAATATACGGATTTATGCCTATACTACTCTCTTAACAACTTCTTTAAAGGAAATCTCTCTGAAGATGAAAAATATTTTTTTGAATGCTTACAACGCGTTTGATGGAAAGGGGCTAAGGGATAAAGCCTTTAATGAGGAAACTCTTTATGCTAACTATAAGTTAGCTCTCTTATTGTATGTTGCCAAGGTCATAAGATTTGAAACACCAGATTTCCATGAAATAGGAAAATATCCTCTGGTCTAAACAGCAAGAAAATAGCGGAATAATCAGCCATTCGAATATAGATAGCGAGCCTGTAGGATCAGCAAATTGTGAAACAACAAGCCTAACCTTGCTATTGTATAATATGGATTTGATAGATCGTCTCGCGAAGAAGCATTAGCTAGACCATATTAATCATCACCACAATTGCAAGTGGTCATCAAACTGGAACATATTCTGATTATCGTTACAATATCGAGCATTTTTCATTCATCCTCCTAAGGAAAAATTTAGATTCTATATGCGATCTAATCTTATGTTGCTGCTCTCATCGCATTTGATCACATAATCGGCAACCTCATTAACCTGTTTAAATACCCACCTATATGGAAACTTTCCAGCCAAGATGGCAAATCTATCCTCATAGGCATCGAACATCTCCAAGAATCTAAATAGCTTGTCAACTTGGTCCTTCTTGAAGTAGACGCGTTCAGCGTTTAGGGCTTTAACCTCAAAGGCAAGAAGACTTTTTCCTCTTACTGCAAAGACATCAGGCAAAGGTTCCTTGCTCGGAGAAGAAACTGGAACTCTAACAGATTGAAAACCAAGAGCACGCAGCTTCCTAACTAATTCTCTTTCTGCATGGTAGCCTCTTTTTCTTATTCTCTTTATCTCCTTAACGGTGAGTATTCTACCCTTACGCCCACGCAGTCCACCCTTAGCCTTCAAAGCTAAATCTCTAAGAGACATGCGAATCTCTCGCTTATCTAACTCTCTTCCAGAGGTCTTATTGCAAGCCTTATTAGATCTTGAAGCCAATCTGAGAAATACTTCGCATTTGCATATTTCTGATATTTCTTCCTATATGGGACCTTTGAGATCATATGCATCTCGAGCATTTTGCGAATATAGTATTTCGCAGTTGACCTCGGTATGTTGGATTCCTTTGCAAGATCCCCGCTAGTAAAAACGTCCTCCAACCTTGAATAGGCCTTTATGACTTCCGAGGGGAACGGCATGGATATATTAACTATCTTTATTAGATCTTTGCTCAAATTAGCCATTATTCAAGCCTCTTTTAGGTCTAAAAAGATAGCCGAAATCCTTTATAAAAATTCTTATCACACAGAACAACATTACCATATTAAGCGATTATTGTTTTCGACGAGTCAGATAAGGGTGATCGTGGAAATAAGAGGCAAATTTGCGGATAAATCAGTTTTCAAGGAGTAAGCTAAATTATGAAATGTAGCATACAGGACAGAAAATAAAACCATAATTATGCGAAGTTTGGTAAATTAATTCTTGTTTAAATTGGTCATTTTATTCGACCAAAAATTTTTATGATAATATGCGACTTCTTGGATTCTAGCTGGCAACTCAACCAGTAGGCTGCGAAACTGGAGGATCGGAACAATCGGGCAGCCCATATGAAATTTATTTGCAGCAGGCAATAGTGATAATACAATTGGCATGAAGTAAGCTTCTTTCCATCCATGTAATCCAATTTTCTCTATAAGGAGAGGTGAAGCCTCTGCTAGAGCTTTTGTTCGTTCAATCTGGAATTCGGCTGCCTTTAAGCTGGAAGATCCTCTCCACCCTCTTTTCCAATGCTTACAATCCGCCGAGACTACGAATGGTTTCTTTATTCCTAGCAGGTCTATTTCCCATCTTCTCCCCAACCAATTGAACCTAAAGTGTTTTGTCACATTAAAGTTGTTTGCTTCAAACTCAAGAACAGCAAAGTCTTCGAACTCTTCCCACGTTAGAAATTTACATGTTCTCTCAATATCTGCCCCCAACTCCAGAGCCCTTAAAGCAATTAACAATCTTTGCTGAGAATTTGCAATTAAGATCTCACCGTCAAACTTCCACAATCCCTTATCTAAATTAGACTTGATGATCTCTCTTACCAGGCTTTCAAGGATCTCTGACTCTCCCAAGAGATCATCGATTCGAAAAACGTTCTTTCCCATCTTTAGTATACTCAATAATAGTTCGCGTTCTATATACATGCTTAAAACGATCCTTTTGAATTGCGGATTTGGGATGAATTATTTCGTGTATCTAACTAACATAAGATATTTATCTTTCAGATCTCTCTTACATGTCCTTGACCTAAAACAAAATATTTCGTCGTCGTTAGATGTTGTACGCTCATAGGACCTCGTGCATGAATCTTTTGGGTGCTGATTCCAATCTCAGCGCCAAGACCATACTGGTTACCGTCTGTAAATCGGGTAGAGGCGTTCCAATAGACAGCAGCTGAGTCCACATCTCTTATGAAACGCAGAGCCTTACTAAAGTCTGAAGTAATAATAGCGTCTGAATGCTTTGTTCCATACTTATTAATGTGGGCAATGGCTTCTTCGATCCCGCTTACAACCTTTACGCCTATGATGAGATCAAGATATTCAGTGTACCAGTCTTCTTCTGTTGCGGGAATGACATCGCTCACTATCTTTCGAGTTTCTTCGCATCCTCTCACTTCTACATTATGTTCACGTAGAACTTTGATTACTTTCGGCAAGAACTCATTTGCGATTTCCTTGTGAACAAGTACCTTTTCAACGGCGTTACAGGTCCCAGGCCGTTGGCATTTGGCATTAATAATGATGTTTATTGCCATTTCAAAGTCGGTGTCCTTTTCTACGTAAATATGACAGTTCCCGGTTCCCGTTTCTATCACTGGGACCTTTGCATTTTCTATAACAGCTTTGATTAGGTCAGCTCCCCCTCTCGGAATCAGTACATCAACGTAGTCGCGCATCTTCATAAGTTCGAGAGCGGCTGATCTATCGGTTGTTGGAACGACTTGTATTGCTCCTTCAGGAATCCCATTTTTTATGGCTGCCTGATTTAGAATTCTGCCGATCGCAATGTTTGAATTAATAGCGTCCGATCCGCCTCTCAAAATTACCGCATTCCCAGATTTTAGACAAATGCCTGCCGCGTCAGAGGTAACGTCCGGCCTAGACTCATAAATTACGGCTACAACTCCTAGAGGAACTCTCATCTGACCAATTATAAGTCCGTTCGGTCTTGTCCAAGTTTTGACAATCTCACCTATGGGGTCAGGAAGATTCGCTACCTCTCTTAGGCACTTAGCCATGTTTCTTATCCTTTTCTCATTCAGCAGGAGCCTGTCTAGGAGCGCCTCCTTGACGCCTTTCTTCTTTGATGCCTCGACATCCTGTCTATTCGCCTCTAAGATAGCATCCATATTACTCTCCAGAGCGCCCGCCATAGCATTTAGAGCTGCATTTTTCTTTTCCGTTGGCAGTCTGGCCAATTCATAGGAAGCTAATTTCGCCTTCTTACATATCTCGAATATTATATTACTCAATTAGTTAGCCTCCTCAAGCATTAAGTGCATACGCTTTCTAGTTACTATCTCCTTTTGCCTAAGATATCCCAAAATCTTCCTAATCCGGGTCGTATTCATCCCCTTGATCAAATTGATTTCTTCACTAGTATAATTTGTTATTCCTCGGGCAAACTCTTTTCCGTCCATCCCACTTATACTCACTACATCACCAACTTGGAAACTTCCTTCAACCTTTTCGACCCCAACCGCGAGTAGGCTTGCACCGTTGAGGATAGCTTTCTTCGCCCCATCATTTACGTAAATGTTGCCTTTGACAGTTGCTCCATATGCTATCCACTTTTCTATTCCTGAAATTGCCTTTTCTGATGGGATAAAATATGTTCCAACAGGCTTGTTATCTAAGACGTCAAGAATTACGTTTTCTTTTTCACTATTCGCGATGACCAGGGGTATGCCGCTTTGCATCGCAATCTCAGCCGCTTGAAGCTTTGTCTTCATACCGCCCCTTCCCAGTTTTCCTTTTCCTTCAGCTGCTTCTTTTATCTCAGGTGTAATTTTTTCTACTACTCTGATAAGCTCTGCTCCAGGCTTATTCGGATTTTTCGTATACAGGCCGTCGACGGTTGATAGAATTATCACAAGATCTGCATTTGTTGCATTGGCTATTAAAACCGAAAGAATGTCATTATCGCTGAAGTTGATTTTGTACCCTTTCATAACTGGGATTATTTCACTAATTGATGTAACATCGTTTTCATTTATGATAGGAACTACACCTAAACTAAGAAGTCTGTCTAAGACGTTGCATATATGTAGATATGAGACTCTATTTGATAGGTCATTTTCAGTCAAGAGAATCTGTGCAATTTTTAGGCCATGTTTCCTAAACATTTCTCTGTAGTAGCTCATGAGTATGCTTTGTCCCACAGCCGCACATGCTTGCTTAAAAACTATGTCATTAGGATTAGGTGTAACACCAAGTTCAGCAATTCCGGAGGCAATCGCTCCGGATGTTACGAAAATGATGCGGTAACCCTTCTTTACGGCTTGAGCTATCTGATCTACGATGCGACCCATCTTTTCCAAATCTAGAGCTCCATTCTCCGTTGTCAAGCATCTTGTTCCAACCTTTACGACGACTAGATTACCCGCCATGCCAATCACCACCAGTCAATCTCGTGCCCTTAAAAAATATACCGTTCTCCACCTCAACACACATCTCGCATCTATTAATTATCATGAGCATCATTTTTTACTTTGCTCTCAGATTGTAGAAGGAGATCGACAAGCCGGCCTTGATCGACCTCGGCTCTTGTCCGCCAACCTAAATATAACGTCGTGTTTTCATCCTCATAAATATATCCCAACCTTATGAAGCGGTTAAGGTTTATGTCCACTCTCCATTTTGGGAGCTTAACAGCCAAGAAATCTTCAACCTCCTTCCTTGGCGCTTTACCGCCCTTAGATATTATGTATCCTAACGAAACTGCTAATGCAGCTATATCGTCTATCCGCCAACCAACCATTTTCGTTTCCTTGGGTGTAAGGGTTCCTCTTAAAGTAACATAGAATCTCGCTTTATCGAGTTGTTCTAATGTCGGGTTCTCAGGGTTTGTTATTTCATCTTCAAAAACTGTCTTAACTTTTAAGTCAAGCTTCTCAAGATAGCTATCCAATAAGTTTAGCACTCTTGGATATTCTGAGCCAAGGGCCTTTCTAAGCTCCCAACCTTTTACACCTGGATCTCGATGCTTTTTATAAAATAGGAGATGTACTGCCCGCTTCATCTTTATCGCATATGAGGCTTTTCGACTTATGCCTCTAGGCTTTGCTTCCATCTCACCCATTCCTCAAAGCTTATTGATATTGGAAAAGAGAAAAAATCCACATCCTTCTTGACGGCTGGCTTTTCAGATGGACGGATAAAGATCTTCTCTTCTAAAGGGTGAATTTCCAATGTAGCATATCCATACGTCACCAGGAAACTTGTCAAATAAGCCCTTTTAATTGTTTCTTCATAGCTTTGACTGAAAATGAATTTCCAATATTGAACGCGACCATCTTTCTCCGCGGCATTCTTAAGTTCCTCCCATAGCTTTTCCAGCTCCATGCTGAAGGCCTCACCTGAAAGTACGCCCTGCCTGATCATTTCTTCCTTTGAGACAGTAACTGATTCTGGGTTAACGGCGACCTTGCTCCATCTTCCCTCCAAAGGAGGTAAGTGATCCCAATAATTCTTGGCTTCTTGTAGACTCTGAAGCGATATGTGCTCAAGTTCAATTACCGGTCTCCAAGATTGTAGAAATAGCTCCGCAATCTTTTCAGATGGTAATGATCGAAGCTTCTCTTCAATGAGGAATGGATCCCTGTATAAGGACGTTGCCCTGTGCTTAATCCAATCGCTCTGCATCTTGATGACAGAAGCTACTTTATTTATAGCTTCGGCGTCTAAGCAGAATTCTTCAGGCTTGTCCCAGCTGGGAAAGTATGCCCTTATCACCGAGATTAAATCTTTTACATCGACTGAGAATGGGTCTAAACCTTTTTCTTCAATTGACTGGCAAAATTCAATTATCCTTTTCAATTCATCCATAGCTAATTTTTTGGACTTTGTGTGAGAAGCCATCTATCCACTAACCTCCTTCACAAATGAGGATCCTTCTATGTTCTGGACTGTTATTATATTCACATCTTTTCCTTGGAAAAACATCTGGTTAGGTGTGATGGCGAGATACTGGGCGTCTCCTCCGCCAACAGATGATATCAAAAGATTGGCTATCGTCTCTCTATTTTTTGGATCCATATGCACGTCATACTCATCTATAGCTCGAAATGGTGATCTTACGCGTCTTTGAAGCGCAAGCAAAAACGCCATAACTGCTGTGCTCCTCTCTCCGCCGCTCTGCGAGTATATGTTTAAGGGGACTGGTCTAGACCCTTTAAATCCAACATGTATTTCGATTCCAGCTGCCTCGATGTCATGTTCATTTATTATTTGAACAAATCCTGCCGCATTCACCTGTGACAATATCCTTTGATACTCGGAATTGACGTGATCTAGAAGATCGTGAATAATCTTGCGCCAAGCATCAGTTCTAACCCTGATTTCTTCTAAAACGCGCTCCTTATTCTCAGCGGTTATTTGCGCCCTTTCTTTTAGCTCGAAATATAACTTTGAATATGACTCATACATTCGTTCAACATCCTCAGAAACGTCTTCCATCGCGGCTATTCGCCCATCTAGTACTCGGATCTCATCAAGTATATCTTCAGGAGACCTTAGAACGGCGATCTTAGGACCTAAAGCATCTGCTTGGCTTACCAGCGAGACAATCTGAACTTTTGAAGATTCAATCATACCATTGATGTCATTTATCTCCTTGCGTAACTCCTTCCTTTTGAAATCAAGAATTCCAAGCTCAACTCTCTTATCAACTATTTGGCTGCCTATTTCTTCGATTTTTAAGTCGAGATCATTTATTGAATGTATAATGTCTCTAATCCTTGTCTCTAGCTCTGACGCCTCCCTCTGAGCGCTTCTAGCAGAGTTTTGAAGGCCAGATATTCTAGCACTTATAAGTTGAGACATCTTCTCAAGATCCTTGAGGATCTCACTTGAACTTTCAGATAGAGAAGCATAAGCATCATGACCAAATTCTTTGAGCCTTTCTAAGGTCGATGAAAGTGCCTCGAGATTCACCTTTACTTTATCCTTTACAATATTTACTAGATCGTATAGTTCCGAGAAGACTTTTTCGCTGTTAACCGTACAATATTCGTGATAGGCCCTCTGCCTCTCTAGCGCGAGCCTTTCCTCAAAGAGCTTAAGCCACTTCTCTTTAAATTCTTTAAGATTCATCGACAAATACTCTACATCTCGAACCCTTCGCTCTACCGCTTGATCTATCTCTTTCATCTCATCAGTCTTGCCTCGCAAAGCATTCTCAAGCTGCGAAAGTTTTTCTTCCGCCCTTGCAACCTCAGCCCATCTAAGCTCCCGTTCAAGAAAACGCCTCTTAAGTAAAAGCTGCTTCTTAAGCTGATAGCGATCATATTGTCCTCGCCAATAGTTAAGTGTTTGCTCAGCAGACTCAAGCATCTTTGAAAGCGACTCTTCTTGACTTAATATTCTGGTCAACTTCTTTTGGGCATCAAGCACGTTTCTCCTATATGGCTCGATACCGGCAGCAGACTCCACTAGCCTGAGTTTTTCTTGGCTGGAGAGAACCACAAACTGCTCAGCCATGTCCTGATGCATAATTATGAGCATATTGTCTGGGTCAATGCCAAAGTTAGAGAGAAGCCTTAAGACCTCAGACCTTGTGGCATGAACATTATCAATCTCAAACCAGTAATTTCCATCCCTCCTCAAAACACGGGTAAGAGATATATAATCCTTTGAAATCCTCGGAACAGGACGGCGCCCCATTTTTTTAGAATTATCCAGAACAATGGTGACTCTTCCAATGTCTTTTCCCCATCTGATGAGGTCGCTGAGCTTTTTCGACCTCTCCGTATATGATTGTCCTAATGCTACAGATATGCCGAGAAGGATTGAGGATTTACCCGCTCCATTCGGACCGCAGATTATGTTAACTCCTCGCTTGAGAGGTATTCTTGCATACTCATATGACATGAAATTTTCCAGTATTATCTCACGGATCATTAAGCCGAAATCCTCTAGCAGGTGATACTAAAAATATAATTCTCCTCTTTAAGAACTTTGATGTTTATTCATATTCACATCTTTGGAAACGTAGGTACGATAGATAATGCCGCACCCAACGGTATTGTAATATTGTCATTAACCGGGGAAGGCAGTAGCTCAATTGACATGCCTACAAAGGACGCGACGAAAGCTCTGAAGGGATCTGTGAAACAGAGGCATCCAAGGAAGGCTGCTATGAAACCAAAGATTGTGCCTTCTAGATTTTTAGTTTTGTTAAAGGGAATTTTTGTCCTGCCTAATAGTTTGCCGAAGAGTGTAGCGAAGCTGTCACCTAGGGTTAACACTGTTATGGAAACGTAGCTTATTGTCTCTGAGTAGAATAGAAGCGCCCCAATAATTGCAAAAGCATAGAATAACGGTGAGGAAACAAAACTGTATAATTCAAATTTTCCAGCGGCCATGGTTGTGATTCGTGATATTATCGGTACATTTCTTCCGGTCAATCTTTCAATCTCCGACACAGCATATAACGTGGATGCCAAAAAGACTATTGAAGAAGCGTAGTATCTATCAAAAAATGAAATGCACAAAAAAGGCAGGATGAAGCCGCTCATATGGATCAATTCACGTATTATGTCTCTTGGCGAGAGATTCCTGCCAACTCTTCTCTCTTTCATTTCACTTTGAAGAAATTCGGTCAATTCAAAAAGGCTTTCTCTGATAATGTAATCTGAGATTTGTGTTACAAAGATATCCGCGTTAAACGCTATTTTAATGTTGCATATCTCAAGCATCGGAAGATTATTTCGATCATCCGCCACACCAACACAAAATGGATTCACATGAATATTGTTTGACAATATCCGTTTTAGAGCAAGAGCTTTGCCCTCAGTTTCCAAAACTTCACCCCATATCTCACCAGTCAAGCAGTCTCCATCCAATCCAATTTCTGGTCCTTGCAGGTAATCCGCCTTGAATCTCTCATTCAACTTTTTCAGAGCAATTACAGGAACGCTTGAACTTATGAACGCGATTTTCCAACCATTCTTTTTCAGATCACTTATTACCATCTCGGCATCAGGCAGAAATGGAACCTGTTCAAAAAATGATATAAAGGTCTGCACATGCATCCCCTTAAAAAGACGATAAATAAGCTTAACCGCCCTTTTTAATGATAAGAACCCCGCTTTGTAGAGCAAACCAAAAAATGCTGATAGGATAAATTTCTTTATTCCTAGTTTCCATGCAACCTCAAAAAATAAGAATCGAGCCTCAGGTATCAATATCCCTTCAACATCAAATGCAATCAGTTTATACTGGGAAGCTCCGCTCATTATTTCACGTGCCACAAACTACTAATCATAAGATACGTTGTAATGCTATTTTCTGACCTGCTTAAGAAGTATCTTCAACTGATCTTCATCAACGGCGCCTATCTCGTAAAGCGTCTCTGCAACACTACTTATTTTGATTATGCAATGCAATTTTATGCCGGCATTCTCGAGCCGTTTACAGCCTCCCTCCTCCCTGTCAAGAATGACATAAGCATCGGAGACCACCCCGCCCTCAGCCCTTATCGCAGAAGCCGCTCTTCTTAGGCTCAGCCCAGTAGTGACTAAGTCGTCAACAAGCAAAACGCGATCACCGGGCATGAGGATGCCTTCAACTCTTCTCTCGCGACCCCTAAGTCTAATGTTTTGCCGAGTATAGAGGAAAGGCTTATTCAAATGATATGCTATCAGCGAAGCAAAGGGCAATCCTGCAGAGGGTATACCTGATATTCTGTCAAAACTGTCAACTCCCAAATCTTCTATTATGGCATCCCTCAAAATATCAACGACTCTATGAAATGCTTCGGGAAAACTTGGAATAACTCTTAAATCAAGATAGTAGGGAGTAGTCCTCCCGCTGGAGAGTTTAAATGCTCCAAACTCTAATGCATTCGTCTTTTTTATGATCATACATAATTCTTTCTCAGCCTCTATCCGATTCAACACTAGTCTGCACCCATGCAATACTATGTGATTGTTGCCTAAAAAATAGTATTGTGTAAGTTAAGATGAAAATCTTTGGCAATTTATCTGGACTTACACACCAGTCAGTTCAGGTTCAGAAGACTCAACTTGTTCTTCCAGCTCAGATTCTAGAAGATGCTTAATTCTCTCCTTACATCTTTGGAGCCTAGCCCTTCGATATGAAGTGTTCTTCACCTCTGTTAATATTGATGCAATCGATCTTTGGTATATCTCATCTTTCAAATTTCCCATCCCATGCTCAATCTCAAGAAAAATTCTTGCAAGATGCAATTTCTTGATGTTATCTTCTTCCATTCGTATCTGCTTATTTATCTCGATAAGAACCCCTTTAGCCGAGGATTGGGCATCACCCAGCATTCTACTGAAGAATTCGTTCAATTGTTCGTATACTTCTTTAGGTATTCTTTCCTCGTTTAACAGGCGGTCCAGAACCTTTTTCTTCCTTCTAACAAGAGGGATAGTATCCAAGAGAAATTCGATCTTGTCATCTATGTCGGTCCTTAAGATTATCCCGTCTTCATAAACCCTGAACTGCTCAATAGGATATCTCTTGATGTACTCGTTTCTATGCACTACTAAAATCTCTTTAACTTGACCACAAAAATCATAGATGAGAGAGGCCGCGGATCCTATCTCTCTCCCGTCTACATCAATAACGTTGCTACCGACTATTTTGGCATCCCAGCTATATCCCGCCAAGTCCATCCTTCCAACTAATTAGAGAAAGTCTTGTTTAAATCCTTCAGGCTGCTTTAAGGCAGGAAGATCGGGAAGCTTCTCCTTCATCTTCTGTTCGGCAATAGCAGCAGCCTCTGCAAGTATAGATTTTGCGTCCTCGCTTGCCACAGTAATGTTCGCCGAGTAACCTGACATTTCTCCAGCTTCAATCATGATATCGTTAAGGAGGATTCCGATATCTTCAAGTTCCTTTTCAGCCTGCGGTAAGATGCTGGATATTCCCGATTTTACATTTTCTATTACCTTCGTTGCTGGTGCAATAACAGATATCATGTCGCCCATCTGGGTTACTGTCCTAAGTTTTAGTGCAACTTGCTCTAGTGCCAACTGACTGCTCAATATGAGATTTGTTATTCGTCGCAACTCAGCTATTTCATTAGCGATTATTTTGGCTCTTTGATGCTGCCCCCGTGAATAGGCTTCTACTGTCTCCGAAAAAAGGTGTTTGTCTCTATCTATTAATTTGTCTAAGGTGGTTTGAAGGCATTCAACCTGTGCTTCTATTCTTCTAAGAGCAACCTGAACTTTAGTTCTAAGAGACGTAGGCTGTTTAAAAGATAGTGTAAGTATTCTGGCATTTTGACCTTCCCACTTCTTGATGAACTTCTCGGACAATTTGCTTCAACCAAAAAAGAGCTGGACCTTCCACTTAAATTATAAGTTGCTAATATGGGGAGACATATCTGAGTCTAGAGTTCGACATATCTTCCTTGGAGACAATGAATAAAGATGATATTTTTCTTACATAAAATGCGCTTATATCTCAGAAATTATTAACACAATAATGTCTATTAATGGTATCACGAATAAAATTCCACTTGAAATTGATTAATGGGAAAATATATATCCTCATCGTTTCAATTACGCATATAAGAGGTGTGTAATCCCCCAGCACCTCGGTGAAAAAATCTATACCTTGAAGATAGAAGATAATAAAGATGTCAGGTTGGAGAGTCGAATTTGGCTCGAAGAAGAAGGTTAGGTTCTAGGATTCTGAAGGCTGTTGCCTCTCCCTTAAGGCTGAATATTCTTATGTTATTGTATGAGAAAGGGTCATTGACATATACCGAAATAATGAGCCATCTTAAACTTAATCCAAGCAGGGATGCAGGAAGATTTGCATATCACTTAAAAACGCTACTGAGCATGAATCTTATCGAGCCTGACCCTGACTCTAAAAAATATTTGCTAACCGAGATTGGAAAGACTGTTGTCGAATTTGCTGATGAACTCGATGAAGACGCGTTTAAAAAGAAAATGCTTGTGCGAACGTCTCGCCTTTCAATAGAGAACTTCGATAAAAATAGAATAATTGAATCACTTACCCGTGAAGCCGGGGTCCCGATTGAACTTGCCCAGAAAATCGCAAGGGAAGCAGAGAAGCGTTTACTCAAACTAGGCATAAAATATGTCACAGCCCCTCTCATTAGAGAATTCGTTAATGCAATCCTAGTGGAGCACGGCCTAGAAGAGTACAGGCATAAACTAACCCGTGTAGGTCTCCCAATCTATGATGTAACCCAACTTTTTAAGCGTTTGAGTATGCGCTCGGTAGAGGTAGAGGAGATCCGTAATGCTGCGGGAAACCGTGTCCTGGAGGAGTACACCCTTCTAAATATACTTCCAAGGGATATAGCGGATGCACACATTTCTGGAGCACTTAACATACAAAATCTTGGACAGTGGATTCTCAAAGTTGACTCAGTTATGCATGATCTGAGGTTCTTCCTTAAGCGAGGGATACTATGGAAAAAATGGGTTTCCAATGTGAAAACTATGAGACCTCCAAAAAGTTTTAGGGCGGCCCTAACACTATTGGCAAATTTGCTTCAAATGAGCTCCTATGAAATATCATGCGAACAATGCGTTGATTATTTCAATTTATACTTGGCACCTTACATTATAGGGCTCTCAAATGATGAGATAAAGGATGAACTCAAACTCTTTCTTCACACGGTAAATCTTACTTTATCAACCAACGTTTCTCTTGGATTTGAGGCTGCGCTACCTGTCTATTTAACAAATTGTATTGCAGTCGGTCCAAAGGGAAAAAATGATGGTGTATACGGTGATTATGTTGAAGAGAGTCAAACCATTGCATCATTGACAATGGAGTGCTTGATGAGCGAGATGGAAGATAATCCGATCTTTAACCCTGCAGTAATAATTAAGGTTCGACCAGAGGTCTTCTCTGGAGGAGATGCAGAAAAGGTGATTTACGACGCGCATAGACTCGCAGTGAGCGGCATAACATATTTCGCAAATATCTTCTGGGAGCCGCTTCCATGCGTCTCATATACCGCAAGTGGGTTCAGGCTCGGCTGCGAATGGAGAGAAGATTGGGAACTAGATACAATAAGAACTGGGTGCACAGGGTACGTCACGATAAATCTCCCACGAGCCGCATACGAAGCAGAAGGAGACAGGAGAAAATTCTTCGAAAAACTCTTAGGAGTAACTGAGAAAAGCCTTAGAGCTCTTGAAATCAAGTATCGCACAATCACAAACCGCATTAATGAGAGTCTACTACCGTTTCTAAGTCAAAAGGACGATGGTGACCCCTACTTCAGACTTGAAAATTCTGCCTCCCTTCTCAGTTTTGTCGGTTTAAGCGAAACTGCTCAATCAATGTTGGGGAAGTTGCCCCATGAATCCAATGAAGCGCTAGAATTTGCAGAGGAGACCGCGAATTTTCTTTCCAGCCAAGCTAAAACTTATGCTAAGAAACGAAAGATACGATGCGCCTTGTCACTGATGCCTGACCTTCAAGGAGCAAGAAGGCTTGCAACTTTAGATGTCGAAAAGTTCGGTTATAGTAAAGTTTTTACACATGGAGGAGAAGGGAACCATTACTATACAAACGTCATGATAACTCCTCAAGAAACCAGCTTAACTCTTGAAAAAACTCTTGAGATCGAGTCACGATTCCACGAAATTACTCCAGGAGGACACCTAATCAAGATTTCATCCCCTGACCCTGATGCAGACGCTGATAGCCTACTAGCCTTAACCAAAAAAATAGTTAGTGACTACAAGATCGGGCTCTACACATTTGATAGAACCATAACCTTCTGTCATTCATGTCAAAAAACCTTCATAAACGAATTATCGAAATGCCCAAACTGTAACTCAACGAATACGCTCACACATTTCTCCAGACAACCCGCGCTTTACAGTCCAAAGACAACATAACCGAGGAAAAAACCAAACATTTATCATTAAAAAATACGACATTAATATTGCCGGTGAGCTGGCGGGCGGCTCTCGGACAGCACCTCCCCATTGGAGGCATGTCTGAGGAAACTCCGTCCACCATACAGACCGCAACGCCGCAAGGCGTGGGGCGAGAGCCCCGGCTCCAGAACAGAAACGGAACGTCCAGTAAGCCTGTGACGTTGAGGCGTGCTAAGTCGCCGAGTAGGCTTACTGGAAACGTTGAAACGGCTGACCTGCGGGGTGAAAGGGCAAATAGGCGTCAATGAAACTGTATGAGACGCGGGTAGCCCGTTTAGTTGAATGCCGCCTAAAAACAGAAGACGGGTTACGGCCAGCACACCGGCATCTCACTATAACGCAGGGTCTTGCAGAATTTAATTGAATATGCAGGATGCAGATTAATCATACTTGTTTTCGCTGAACGTTTTTCAAGATGCATAATCTTGACCGGGCTTTGGATTTCGGCATGATTTTGGAAAAGGCTTTAATATACATTACGATCAAAAAAAGGATAACGAATGAGATTATAGGGGAGCAGTGTGAAAAAAGGGATCCGCAAGACACAATCGACCGCCGTCTTTACGCGAAAACTGCTGTATGCCCAGATTTATCAACGCATTTGTGGTGCTACCTTTATATCAAATGTGGTGCCTCAAGATAAGGTGAAAATACCCGTGATTGAGGCTTTAATATACCAGTTGGGTAAAGGTTGTAAAGTTGGGTTTCTTTAGGCGTCAAAAAAAGGATTTGCATCTCGATTCGAGGCGAAAAACTAGTTCACCTAATGCATACCAGAAATCAATCGACGCGTTTCAGGTGGTAGACCATCCTGAAAAGAGGGAATTCTTAGGGGGATTGTCCTTAAGGCAGCTAGAAAAGGAGGCGGAAGAGTATCTAAAACAATTCGAGTCCAGCATAAAACATGTAAAACAAACTAACACGAGCTTGGAAGAACTTGGAAAAATGTTCAGATCAGGGGAGATAACGGAAAACGCTTATCGTCTATTAAGGGATGAATTGACACAGGATCTATCGTTATCTGTTGAAAACATATTCCATCTGAGGGATGCTTTGGAGTTGACGAAGGCTAGGGCGAAGATAGGTTTGATAAGAGAAAAGAGCGAACGTAAAACTGTTCAACAAGAGCAGTCAAGCCGAATTGGATCGGCACAACCCTATCAAGTGGCCTACTCACCGGATATGCAGAGGTGGGAAGGAATCATAAATAGGATTGAGTCCGTCTTGTCATCTATGTCAATTGAAGAGGAAACTTCAATAATTGAGAACTACCTATCCTTACTGAAGAATAAGACTCCAGCATGGGCAAATTCTGAGGAAAACAGAAGAACAGTATCGCTTTTACAGCAACGCTTAGCATCTATCTTGGAGAAGTGGACTGAAATAAGACGTAATAAAATAGAGCAGATAATGAATCTGGAGATTGAAGCCTCAAAATTGAGGGATGAGATTAAGGAACTTGAAGTAAGGTTCGCCGTGGGTGAACTTGAAGAAGTCGTCTTTGAGAGTAGAATCAGCACACTGAAGGGAAACCTAAGAAATACTGAGCAAGAAATCGCAAATATCCGCAAATTCATTGATGACATGGACACGAAGGTATTCAGATGTTCTGATCTCTTGAGGGAAACGCAATGAAGAAGACCTTACTTTGGATAATAACTTTTTTCCTTGTCCTATTACTACATGATTTTGTTACTCAACACGTTGGACTTTTTGTATTGGCGGAGCCACAGGCCAACTATGAACAACTATATAATATAACATTGTGGGTTAGAGATTGGGAAAACAAGACAAGCATAAAAAATGTGAAGGTGACAATCTATGACCTACATGAACGGATTTTTACATCCCGAATGACAAATGAAACTGGGCATGCCGATGTGCCATTTGTTAAGGCTGGTACCTACATAGTTACTATTGATAATGGAAACCGCACATTAGGACGCCAAAAGATAATAGTCACCCAGGATGAGACCTTCGTGATTAATACTTGGTGCTATAATCTCCGCATCAACCTTGTTGGATCAGACAATACCCCATTGGCTAATCACACTGTTCTCCTTTATGATCAGGTCGCTAGAGTCCCGGTAAAGGTAGCTGTCGCAAACGGTATACAAAGGGTATTCAATTTAGGTTATCAGAACATATTCAGGGGTACTGAAAAGATATACCTAAACGGTTCACTCACAACAAACTATAATATAGATTATGATGATGGAGAAATAATATTTAACAATCCTCCAGCCAACAACACTATTATATCCGCTTACTATACTTATCTGCAAGATGCAAACGATGATATCGGCCTCTTTGAGAGCTACATGATCGAAACTGAAAGAGAAGGACGCTTGATTGGACAGGTTGAAACTGACGAAAAAGGGGCAGCATGTTTCACGGGATTATGGAATGGAACTTATAGGGTAAAGATAGTAGGTAAAGGCGTTTGGATCGAAGAATATTTACTTGGAGAGCTTATAAAGAAGTATCTAGAGCCAGCCACAGGGGAATTCATAATTAATATTTCAGAGCCTACTAATCTTACCCTGCGCTGCGCTAGGGCAGACATAAGATTTAAAGTAGTGTCAAACTCCGGTCAGCCAATCTCAAACGCGACACTAATTTTACGTACCTTTAGCGGGCATATGATTCTTTTAGACAAAACTAATGGAACTGGAAATGTAGAGAAACGTAATATATACGTTTCTGACGAAACATACACCGTTTCTATTATTCATGAAAATCGTTTGGTAGGTAAAGAGTACATATCCCTAATGGATAGCAAAGTTTTCGAGATAAGATGCTGGACATATAATCTGACTGTTACATGTGTAGATATGGATGGAAAACCGCTAGATGATCATCCGGTTTTTCTTTTCGATAAAATGACGTTTACCTCTCCAACAGTCTATACTATTCTGACTGGAGAAACTGGTCCCTTGAGAAGTTATACTAAAACTGACTCGTCTGGAAAAGCTTATTTCGTCGACATTTGGAATGGGACATATCTTCTAAAGGTTTATGCTGAAGAAGTAATAGCCGCAAGAGTTGTTGACATCCAGAATCCAATTTCATTGATAATTGTGTGCAACAAAACTTTCTTTGCGCTAACATTTACAACAGCGTCCGGTGAACCGCTTCCAAACGCGATGGTTACTGTACTTAGTGGAGGGAATCCCATATTCCGCGGATATACTGATGAGAATGGTTTCATCATGCGAGAACGTATCTCGGCAGGCAATTACACGGTTAATGTCGAGTTAGCTGGAACACTGGTTTGGTCAGGCACAGTTGACATTACTAAGAGCAAATATCAGACAATCCAATGTACAGTTTATCGACTAAAGCTTACTTCTGCTGATCAATCTGGCAATGTCATACCGAAGGCTGATCTGGTCATTAGGAGAATCCTTTCACGTACACAAAGTCAATTTCTTTTATCCGCAAAGACGGACGAGTACGGGAAATTCTCAATTCTGTTACCGTTTGGAACATATGAGATCTCATGTTCATCAGGAATCTATGCTGGATCCCTACTCGTAAATCCGCTTAACAGTGACCTCGAAAGAACTGTTTTTTGTAGTATTAAGGCTACCTCATGGCTATTAATAATAATTGTTACCATTCCAACATTGATATTGACGGCCCTTTTAGAAAGAAGAAGGCTGAGAGCTCCCCTAGCAATTAGAAAGTATAGAAGTATGCTGAATAAGCTTGAGGCAATGTATAATGGTGGACTCGTAGAGTATAGGATCTATAGGAAACTAAGAGAGGAGTATGAGACGAAGATTATGGAGCTTGAGGGAAGGGAGGTTAGATAAGTACGTCAATGGCCAGGTATTTGACGGTTGCCATTATCTGCATTCTTTCATTAGCAATGTGTGTGAGGGCGGAAGAGGTTTCAGTCATGCAGGCGAATGTTGTTCCGTTATGGCTGATTCTACGTTTTAGAGATTTTAACACGAATCTACCGATCTCTAATGTAAAAGTGAATGTATCCCTCTTTACAGATCAGGGTGCCAGAACAATTTCGGCACTCATAACCAATGAGACGGGAACGGTTCAATTTTTCTTAGGCAACGTCTTAGCAACATCTTCATTTAGAAATAGAAGGTTAACGGACATCTTCATTTCAGACAATTATACTTTAATCAAGGTGCAAAACGTGTTCATAGAAGATTATAGTGCATCAACACGTAATTACTCGGCAAGCTACTCTAAAAACTGGACAATACATCGAGGTTTACAAATCGACTTAGAATATAATAACTATGGGAACTATCATTGTTTGGAAGGAACAATATGGCTTTTAAGAGGCAAACTTGTCCTAGTCTCAGATATTAACCCTGTAAACGGGAAGAAAGAAACCCTCTTTCTCGTACCAGCATTCAAAACCAACATTAGCACTGGAAATCAGTTTCAAAGCTACTATTTCTTCCCAATAAATTACCCTGTCACGATATTCCATGGAGTAAGAACATGGGCAGACTATGAGCTACAAAAGGCAAATTTATTCTCCCCAATAATCACAACGGTGAACGATAACACCACTTTGATCAACTGGGTGCAGCATGCTGCAGAGGTATACGCACACAATCAATTGTCAATTGTTGAAGATGAAATTGAGTGGCTTAGGGCATGCGGATACCCAACTATAACTGAGAGCGACGAGTATCGCGCAATAGGCAGCCTTCTGGAGCGTGCAGTAAGACTTTACGAAATTGGGGAGTATGAATCTGCATTGGGAGGTGCGTCGATATGCGATCAGAAGCTCGCAGAGCTCAAGGGGTGGTTTGCAAATATCAAGATGCTGGCTGTGGCAACATCGATCGGAATTAGCTTCTTTGCGTATGGTCTTGCCTCACTGTTGGCGAGCATGATATATGAAGAAGCATCTGAAAATAGAAACCGCTTGTTATGTAAGATTACCGTGTTTTCACTAATTCTACTAATGTTTTCCTTGACTCATCCGTCAATGAAAATAGCATACGCAATAATGGTAGGTGGACAACAAACTGGTTTAGCGTTATCTCTTCTCGGATGCCTTGCAATTGGAATCCTAACATACTTTTTCATGCTCCTATTCTCAATTAGGAAGAAGGCTGTCACAGATCTTTCTGTCCAATTAGGTATTAGAAGCCTGAAAAGAAGGAAGTCCCGCACCCTCCTAACATTAATCACCATCACAATTATGGTTTCATCAGCCATCGTGTTCGTTAACATCTCGATGAATCGGGAAATTAAGATCCGATCTGAATGGAAGGGGACTAGCGCCCAAGGTATTATATTGAAACCTAACACATACTTATCCCCTCTCACAAGTTATGACATAGAGTGGATGAGTGCACAAACATGGTGTAAAGAGTTAGCCTACATTGAAGGGATAAAACCTTGGGAGATGACAGCGGATGGGTCGCTAAACAGAATAGGGCAAGTTATCCTTAACAACTATCATTATACCGTTGAAATACTTGGGGTCAACCCGGAATTCATGCAAAGATATTACAATCTTGCAGCGCATATTACAGCCGCTTGGCATGAATTTGTCCCGGGAAAATCTGTTGCCATTGTTCCCACGACGTTGGGGTTAAAGATAAATGAGTATGTGACTCTAGCTGTAGAGGAAATCTTAGGGGAATCTACTTCAGGCCGGATCTTCGGCGATTTCAGAGTTGTAGGCACATACGACCCCGTCACATCGTTTACTGATCTCATGAGGATTGACGGGACACCATTATTCCAGACGGAATACGATCTAATCCTGGTTCCCATCGGGTCGATTAATGATCCGGCA